>NZ_PVZF01000010.1 GCF_003002055.1 Kineococcus rhizosphaerae | reverse complement strand
GAGGTGAACTCCGACATCACGATGCAGGCCTTGACGGCCTGACCACACGGAGCATCACGCAGCGAACGTCGTACACCACCTCAGTGGACTTGACCCGGTGGATCCCGTTAGAGCACCCGGCAATGGAGCACAGGCCGCGTTCGCGCGCTAGGTCCTCCTTGTAGTGCTGGTTGCAGCGACTCCGGGCGCACACCGGGGCGGCACAATTGTCGACGGAGCACTCCGCAGCGATCGCTCGGGAGTACTCGGTGTGGTGACCGGCGCACAGGCCTCGGGCCTTCGACGGCTTGGAGCAGCCCTCGCGGACGCAGTCGACCGTCGCGGAGTCAGGCAGCGGGTAGGTCTCCACGAAGTGTTCGCCGCACAGCCCTCGGGCACGGGCTGCTGACGAGCAATCCTCCACCGCGCAGGGAGTCCCTCGTCTCAGTCGTTGACGGAGCGGCTGAAGTTTGACCCCGCGGCGTCGCTGCTGCTCGTGTCCGCTGCACAGCCCGTTCGAGTGGAGGGCAGCGTGGTTCTCGCACTGCTCAAAGGTGCACTTGGGGGTGCGCTGTCGAGCCCGCACCTTCCAGTGCCTCTCGCACAGGCTTTCACGAGCGACGCGACGCTTGCAGCCGTCGTGGGTGCAGTAGCTGATGGTCATGGTGCTCCAGTCGATGGGCGACGCAGGCAGTGGGCATGAGTAGTCAGTATGTACGTTTTGACTACTATGTACATTCCTACCATGAACTAGATGATCGAGAAGGTGCCCGTGACTGAAGCGCGCGCAGCGTTGTCGGACCTCGTGAGCCGCGTCAGCTACGCAGGTGACCGGATCCTGCTGACCCGGCACGGCAAGCCGGTAGCTGCTCTGATCTCGATGGCCGAGTATGAGCGGGTAGTCGACACGCTTGGGGCCGAGTCACACGAGCTTGGCGATGAGGGAGAGAGCGAAGGAGACGAGAAGGACTAAGTCAACCTGCTAGCGGCGATTCACGAAGGCGTTTGGCTCCTTGACTCCCCAGAAGCTAAGGGTGGCGGTGGGAGCAGCCTGCAGGCATCTTCTCTGTCATGACCTTGATCGCAGATCTGACCCGCCAAGCCATCGTGGCCGACCTCCAGCGCCATAAGCGCACAGACATCGCCGTCGAGGTGTGGAGCGCCGGGCAACAGCGTGCGCAAGTGGGCCGCGTCAACCACGTCGATGAGCAGCTGCTCGTCTTGGCGGACGCGCACTCTTCGCTCATTACCCTCGTGCTCGATCACATCGTCGGCTGGACCTTCGCCTCTGATGCAGAGGCGCCCAAGCCCGCAGCAGCTCCCGCGCGGCGAAGCACCCGCCGGTTCGGTCATCGTCGCTGAGCGTAAGCTGCCGGTCTGACCAGCGGCCGTCCGCTGCATCAGAAGCTGGCCGCAGTCACTCCAGTGGGCTTAACGCCCGCCGGCTATAGCCGGTGCTCACACCCACCCAGTACCCGTCCGCTGGACCGTCGACCGCGGACGCTTGCGACGTTGCTCGACAGCCAGGAATGACTGCGCCCACCAGAAAGCGAACGCTTCCAGCGCATCGTCGTCGCCGCAGGCAGCCAGCTCGGCGTTCTCCTGAGGGGTCCATGGTGCCCCGGTACGGTGGGCGGCAGGCAGGCCGTGTTGATGACGCGTCTTGTGAGAATCAGATCTCACGCTCGCTCCTGTAGCTGTCAGCCGTCCCGCACGCCGGCGTCGCCATGAGCGAGCCACCCGTGCTCACGCAACCACGCACTGCGCTTCTGCCACACTCGAGACCCCACGCCGGCCTCAGCGGCCAACATGGCCGCAGTGTGATCAGCCGGGATCCGATCCTCAAAGTCGGCGGCTGCGGCCAGCACCCACACCACCGCGGTCAAGGATGACCGCGATGGCTGTGGCATCACCGACCGGGGGACGGCCGCGACGTCCGATAAGACGGCACGTGCCCAACGCACGGCCGAAGGGACCATGTCCCGGGGCTCGGTGGGGAGGAGACGAACGGTCACCAGATGGTCGTCGGGCAGGTCCGGTGGTTGCTTGACTCAGACGGCCGCGCACCACCCGTGCAGAGGCCATCGGACGGATTAGCGCAGCAACGACCGCAAGCGAGAGCCGCGCTGACTGGCCTCCAGTGCCTGCAGACGCTGCACCGCATCGGCCAGCACATCCTGCGTGGTCTTCAGCTCCTGGGACAGGTTGGTGACGCGGATGCGCTCACTGTTCAGCTTCGCCTGAAGATCGAGAAGCTTGGTCTGATCCTTCTGCTGTTGGTCCCAGAGCCAGCCGAGGTCCGTGTTCCGGTCCGGCTTGGTGCCAAGGCGGGTGTTTTCGTGGATCAACTTCTCCAGGGCGGCGGGAGTGAGGCTGCCGTCATTGCGTCGCTCCTGCGCGCCGCTCGTCCCCCGCATCGGGCGACGGGTCCAAGTGACGATGGCGACCCACCACAGGGCCACAAGCACGACCAAGCCGAGAAGGACAACAGGGAACCAGGCAGGCGACATGCCCGGAGCGTAGGGGCAGCGCACCACTGTGACTATCGGATGCGCGCGCTTGTGGCGCCGACTACGTGCAGTCGCACAGTCCCGTGGCGGGCAGGGTCATGCGGCACTCCGGGCAGACCTGCGCCGGCGGGGGAGTCGGCTGCGCTCGTCGTGTGTGCTTGGCGTCCCACAGCGCCGTCATCTGCGGTGCAGCGTCGAGCGGAAGATCACGGCAGTAGCGTCGGTAGCAGGCGAGCCGGTCCACGGCTGCTGCCTGCTGTCTCTCGGTCTCGCTCGTGAGCTCTTTCGAGTCGTGCTTGTGGTTCTTGTAGCCCGGCCCGACCCCGCCCGTTGCGTACACCACAAGTGACGACAACGGAGGTCGCCCGTCTGCCTTGGTGTCGTCTTGGACGGTGCCGAGGACGTCGCCGATCCAGTAGTTCAGCTGCTGTGTGGTGCGGTATCCGGTCTCCTCGAACAAGCGTTCGGCTAAGGCGCCGTAGGTGATGTATCCGCCGTATCGCGCGGCAGTGCTCTCAAGGATCGGGATCACGGCTGTGACCCAGGCCTCCTTGGCCGCCTTCATGGCGACCTTCTGGGTCGGATCAGAGACGTGCCAGGTGCTGGGGCCATCGCTCACGCGTGGGCCGCCCAGGTGTAGACCTTCTCGATCTCGTGACCGAGTCGGATGGAGCGAAGCTCGGCGTTCGCGCCGACAGGGAGCCGCCCCAGCTCTTGGGCCAGGCTATAAAAGCCCGTCCCGACGTCCATGCGATGACCTTTGAGGTGGACCAGGGCCGTCAGCATGACGTCGTGCTCCCGTGCGGACTGTCGGGAGATGTCCCCGAGCAGGGCTGCGAGCTCGTTCCGGTGACTGGCGTTCGTCAGATCGAGCGCGCCGTCGCACACGCGGTCGTTGAAGGTCGAGTAGTCGATGGACGAGCGCTGCCGCGCCAGCTCGGTCAGCAGCAGCGTTCCGTCCTCGATCATCGCCTGCCGCGACCTGGAGTCGCCCCTCGCCACTGCTTGCTCACCTTCATCGACCAACCGGGAAAAAATCTTGGAAGTGACTGTAGCTAGGGAGGGTGGGGTCGCGGTTAAGCATCCCCGGGTCGATGCGAGGCCCGGAGTCTGGGGAGGAGCACCCAGACGGAGTAGGGCGAGGCTAGGAGGCCCTCTGCGGCACGGACCCGGCCTCCCGAGGAGGGAGGCCGTAAGAGGGGCTGCAGGGCCTGAGACGGGAGTGAGGGCGCCGGGGGGAGCGTCGTGGCGCAAGGGCCGTCGAGGCCTCGTCAGGTCGTGGTGAAGGTCCCTGTCAGGGATCATCTACACGGGGACCCAGTCCGCTCAGGGGATGCAGCTGCTCTGCGCTCGTTCTGCAGACGTTCTGCGGCGTAGGTTGTCGTACATGGCACTTGGAAGACGCCAAGTGTCGTGTGCTTCGATGCATCGTTGCAGGTCAGAAGCTGGAGGAGAAGAAAGATGCAGGTCAAGCCAGGTGGCCAGGAGCGGGGTCGAACCGCTGACCTTCCGATTTTCAGTCGGACGCTCTACCAACTGAGCTACCTGGCCGTGCCGGGCCGGAGTGAACCGGCACGACGAGCGACCCCGACGGGACTCGAACCCGCGACCTCCGCCGTGACAGGGCGGCGCGCTAACCAACTGCGCTACGGGGCCTCAGATGAAGCCTTCTTGCTTGTCTTGCTCGCCTCGCGGCCTTGCTTGCAGAACCTTACCCGATCCTGCGGGGTGGTCGTGACCACCTTCCGGACCGGACGTCCCCTGCGTACCCCCAACGGGATTCGAACCCGTGCTACCGCCTTGAAAGGGCGGCGTCCTAGGCCACTAAACGATGAGGGCGTGGCGCTTCGACACGAGTGCCGGAGCCCGTCCAGCATAGGGGACGCGGCAGGATGCTGCAGACACCCGCCGGAGCGCCGCTCAGGCCGCCCGGCCGGCCCCCGGCACCGACAACCGGTCCGAGGCCACGACGGGACGCCGGCCACGGGCGATCGAGCGCGTGACCGCGTCGGGGTCGGTGTGCAGCAGGTCCAGCACGGCCCGCTCGACGGCGCCGTGGGTGGCGGGGTGGCCGAAGCCACCGGCGCCGAGGTCCTCCAGGGCGGGTGCGATCGTCACCCCGTCGCCGAACAGGTCGATCACCCGCGGGTCGACGTAGCTGCTGCGGCACACGCCCGGGGTGTTGCCCAGGTACTCCGAGACCTCCGCGCAGGCCCGCGCCACCGCGCGCCGGCGGGCGGTCGGCGTCCCGGCCGCGGGCAGCGACACCGCGAGCGCCACGGCCGCCAGCACCGTCGCGTGCCACGTGCGGAAGTCCTTCGCGCTGACGTCGGGACCCATCAGCTCGCGCAGGAACCCGTTCACGTCGTCGGCCGTCACGTCGTGCCAGCCCCCGCGGCCGGCCCGCTTCCACACGAGCAGGTCGTCCCCGCCCCCGCGCCGGCGCTTCAGGGCGCGCACGACGTCGCCGACCGCGGGGTCGTGGACCACCGCGACGCGGTCCTTGCCGGACTTGGCGACGTAGGAGAACACCAGGTCGTCCCCGCGCCGGTGGACGTGGTCGCGCCGCAGCGTCGCCAGGCCGTACGAGCCGTTCTCCTCGGCGTAGCCGTCCCCGCCGACGCGGAAGAACCCCAGGTCCAGGAGCCGGAACGCCGCGGCCAGCACCCGCTCGCGCGTCAGGCCGCCGGTGGCCAGGAGCGCGGCCACGCGCTCGCGGGCCGCAGGCAGGCGCGCCGCGACCTCCAGCACGCGGTCGTGCTTGGCGCGGTCCCGCTCGCGCCGCCACTGCTCGTGGTACCGGTACTGCCGCCGGCCGCGGTCGTCGGTGCCGACGGCCTGCAGGTGGCCGTTCGGGTACGGGCAGATCCACACGTCGGTGTAGGCCGGCGGGATCGCCAGGGCGTCGACGCGGGCGACGACGACGGGGTCGACGACGGGGTCGCCGGCGGTGTCGAGGTAGGTCCAGCCCGTGCCGCGCCGGCGCCGGGAGAAACCGGGTGAGGAGACCGAGACGCGGCGCAGGCGGGGCACACCTCGATGGTGCAGAGTGGTTCCGGACCCCGCACCCCGACGCGTCCGGCAGGCTGGAGGAACTCCCCGTGGACCCCGTGCAGGCGTTGCGGCGCACCGCGTTCCTGCTCGAACGCGAACGAGCCAGCAGTTTCCGGGTCCAGGCGTTCCGCGGGGCCGCCGCGGCCCTGCTGGCCCTGGACGCCGACGAGTTCGACGCGCGCCTGGCGGCCGGGACCCTCGCCGACCTCAAGGGCGTCGGGAAGGCGTCCGCCGAGATCGTCACCCAGGCCGCGGCCGGCGGCACCCCGGACCGGCTCGCGGCGCTGGAGGCCGCCGCCGGCCCGCTCGTGGAGGGCGGGGAGGGGTTGCGCGCGCAGCTGCGCGGGGACCTGCACGCGCACACCGACGCCAGCGACGGGGGCAGCCCGCTGGCCGAGATGGCGTTCACGGCCGCCGAGCTCGGTCACGAGTACCTCGCCGTCACCGACCACTCCGAGGGACTGAAGGTCGCGCACGGGCTGGACCGCGTGCGCCGGGAGGAGCAGCTCGCGCAGATCGCCGCCCTGGCCGGGCCGCTGGAACCCTTCCGCCTGCTGTCCGGCATCGAGGTCGACATCGGCACCGACGGCGTCCTGGACTGCCCGCCGGACCTGCTCGCCCGCCTGGACGTGGTCGTCGCCTCGGTGCACTCCAAGCTGCGGATGCCGGCCGAGGCCATGACGCGGCGGATGCTCACCGCGATCCGGTCCGGGCGGGTGGACGTCCTGGGGCACTGCACGGGGCGCATGGTCACGGGCGGCCACGGGCGCGTCGGGGAGAAGGGGCGCCCGCCCAGCGAGTTCGACGCCGACGCGGTGTTCGCGGCCTGCGTCGAGTTCGACGTCGCGGTGGAGATCAACGCCCGCCCCGAGCGCCTCGACCCGCCACGGGCGCTGCTGCGCCGGGCCGTCGAGGCGGGCTGCCTGTTCACGCTGTCCACCGACGCGCACGCGCCCGGGCAGCTCGACTGGCAGCCCTACGGGTGCGCGCGCGCCGAGGAGTGCGGGGTCCCGGCCGAGCGGGTCGTCACGACGTGGGAGGCGCAGCGGGTGCTGGACTGGACGGCGCGCCGGCGAGCTGCCCACCCGTGACGCGCAGGAACTCCAGCTTCTCGGCGTCGGGCGAACCCGCCGCGGCGCTGTAGACGACGAGCCGCACGTCCGAGCCCGGGGTCGTCAGGACGTCGCAGTCGCACGTCACGTCCCCGACCTCGGGGTGCTCGATCGTCTTGCGGGACGACACGTGCCGCCCCACGGCGCCGGAGTCCCACAGCCGGGAGAACTCGGGGCTGTCCCGGCGCAGCTCCTCGACGAGGTCGTGCAGGCCCCGGTCGCGGGGGTGGTCGACGAGCGCGGTGCGCAGGTCCGCGACCAGCGCGGCCGGCAGCCCGGCGTCGGCGTGGCGGACCGGCCAGCGCGCCAGGCCGTCGGGGCCCTCGGTGAACACCGCGCGGACCAGGTTGCGGCCCCCGGGTTCCAGCCCCGCCGGGTTCCCGATGAGCGCCGTCCACGCCGGCGTCCACGACAGCAACGTCCAGTCGGCGCCGAACACCCCGACCGGGAACTCCTGCAGCCGGGCCAGCACGCGCTGCACCCCGGCGGGCACGTGGTGGGAGACCGTCCCGTCCGCTGGGGGCAGCAACCCGGCGAGGCGGTAGGCGTGGTCGCGTTCGGCCCGGTCCAGCTGCAGCGCACGGGTCAGCGAGGCGACGACCTGCGCCGAGGGGCTCGTCGCCCGGCCCTGCTCCAGGCGCACCACGTAGTCCACCGACAGGCCGGCCAGGTCGGCCAGCTCCTCGCGGCGCAACCCGGCCGCCCGGCGCCCGGCCCGCCCGGGCAGCCCCACGTCCAGGGGCGAGAGCCGGTCGCGCCAGCGGCGCAGGGCGGTGCCGAGGGTCTCCACGTCCCCATCGTGCCCCGGTCGCGGGGCGGGAGCCTGGTACTGCCCGTCCCACCGTCGCCGGGGGCACTGGCTGGGGCCGGTGCCCGGGCGCAGGGTGGGGCCATGACCACCACGTTCATCACCGGAGCCAACAAGTCCCTCGGCTACGAGACCGCCCGCCGCCTGATCGAGGCCGGGCACACCGTGATCGTCGGCGCCCGCGACCCGCAGCGGGGGCAGGCCGCGGCCGACGCCCTCGGCGCGCGGTTCGTGCGGATCGACGTCACCGACGACGCCTCGGTGCGGGCCGCGGCCGACGACGTCGCGGCGCACGAGGGGGCGATCGACGTCCTGATCAACAACGCCGGGGTCCCCGGCCCGCACGTGCCGGCCGACGAGCTGACGGCCGCCGACGCGCTGGCCGTCTACGACGTCAACGTGTTCGGGATCGTGCGGGTGACGCACGCGTTCCTGCCGCTGCTGCGCGGGGCGGAGAACCCCGTCGTCGTGAACGTGTCCAGCGGGATGGGGTCCTTCGCGGCGACCCACGACCCCGACCGGGTCGAGTCGACGTTCCCCGCCCCGCTGTACACCTCGTCGAAGTCGGCCGTGACGATGCTGACGACCCAGTACGCCAAGGCGCTGCCGGACGTGAAGTTCAACGCCGCCGACCCGGGGTACACGGCGACCGACTTCAACGGGCACGGCGGGCCCCAGACGGTGACCGAGGGGACCGACGCGATCGTGGAACTGGCCACGATCGGGGCGGACGGCCCGACGGGGCAGTTCCGGGACCGGCACGGCGTCGTCTCCTGGTGATCGCCGGGTGATCGCCGGGTGATCCGGGGGGTGGGGTTCAGCCCGCGGGCGTCCCCACCCCGTCGCGCCCGAGGGTGGCGCGCAGGTCCGCGAGCAGTCCCGCGGCGGCCCCGACGTCCCTGCCCCCGAGCAGTTCGGCGAGCCGGTCGCCGCAGGAGACCTCGGCCGCGTCGAGGAGCTCCCGGCCGGTGCCGGTGAGCTCGAGCACGGAGGACCGCCGGTCGGCGGGGTTCGGGACGCGGCGCAGCCAGCCGTGCCGCTCGTGCCGGTCGACGGCCTTGCTCGCGGCCCCGACCCCGGCGACGAACTCGTTCGCGAGGTCGACGACGCGGGTCCCGGGGTGGTCGCGGACGTGCTGCAGGAACCACAGCTGCGAGGTCACGATCCCGTGCCGCTCCCTGAGGTGCTCGTCGAGGGCGTTGTAGAGCCGGGTCTCGACGTGGACGAGGTCGCGGAAGAAGGCAGTTGCCTCGGCATGTATATTGGTTGCCACGGAAGCTACTGTAGCGGCAACCAAACTCCGAGGAGACCCCGTGAGCGTCCAGCAGCGCCAGGCCGTCGACACCGCCCTGCGCACCCCGCGTCCCCGGCCCGCGACGATCGAGGAGATCCGGGCCGACTTCGTCGCCCTCATGGCGACCATGCGGGTCCCGGGCGGGGTCCGCACCGGCGAGACCACCCTCGGCGGCCGGCGCGCCCTGCTCGTCGAGCGTGAGAGGGACCCCCGGCCGGGCACGGTCCTGTACTTCCACGGCGGCTCGCACGTCTTCGGTTCCCCCGAGACGGCGCTGTCGCTCACCGCGAACCTCGTGGCCCGCACCGGGTTCCGTGCGTACTCCCTGGACTACCGGCTCGCCCCGGAGCACCCGTTCCCCGCCGACGTCGAGGACGGGGTCGCGGCCTACCGGGACCTGCTGGGCTACGGACCCGTCGCCCTGGCCGGGGACTCCGCCGGCGGGGCGCTGACGGTGTCCACCACGCTGTCCCTGCGGGCGGCGGGCCTGCCGCTGCCCGCGGGGATCGTCAGCCTCTCGGGCGCCTTCGACTACACGCGCAGCGGTGAGAGCTTCACGACGCGCGCCGCGCTCGACCCCGTGCTGTCCCCCGGGGAGATCGGGTACCTCGGCGGGCTGTACGTCGGCGACGCCGACCCCGCCGACCCGCGGCTGGCCGCTGCGGTGACCGGGGACCTCACGGGTTTCCCGCCGGTGCTCCTGCAGGTCGGGACGAACGAGATCCTGCTCGACGACTCCGTCCGGCTGGCCCGGCGCGCCTGGGACGCCGGCGCCGACGTCGTCCTCGACGTCACCGCCGGGGTCCCGCACGTCTTCCAGTCCTACGCCGGCGTCCTCGACGAGGCCGACGAGGCGCTGGACCGGGCGGCGCTGTTCCTCACCCAGCGGCTCGGCTGAGGACCCTGCGGGCCGAGGCGAGCACGAGGTCGGCGGCCGGGTCGCCGGGGGAGGAACCCGTCGTGGCGGGCGGGACCCAGCCGGCCCGCAGGGCGGCGGCCGTGACGGTGTCGAGGTCGGGGGCGACGAGCGTCCCGCCCGTGGGGCGGGTGACGGTGAAACCCGACGGGCCCCACGGCGCCACCCGCCAGCGCAACCCGGCGAGCAGGGTCTGCAGCGCGCGGGCCCGGGCCAGGAGGTCACGGGGACCGCTGCCCGCTGCCGCCTCCCAGGGGGCCCGGACCTGCCCGGTCCCGCACGCACCGCACATCAGGGCATCACGTCGCCGGAGTTCGGGCCGAGGGTCTGGCCGACGTAGAGGTTGCCGCCGGGGTCGCTGGCCAGGAGCACGGCCGTCGGGGCGATCTCCTCGGGGTCCCCGAACCGCCCCAGCGGCAGTTCGGCCTGCTTGGCCGCCTTCCAGTCCGGGCTCAGCCCGTCGACGAGCGGGGTGTTCACCGGGCCCGGGGCGATGGCGTTCACCAGGACGCCGTGGGGCGCGAGTTCGCGGGCGGCGGCCTTGGTGAACCCGATGACCCCGGCCTTCGCGGCGCTGTAGTGGGTCAGCGACTCGCCGCCCTTGAGACCGAGCTGGGAGGCGACGTTGACGACCCGTCCCCAGCGCTGGGCCACCATGTGCGGTGCGGCCCAGCGGGTCATGAGGAAGACGCTGCGCAGGTCCACGTCGATCATCCGGTCCCAGGTGGCGACGTCCATCTCCACCAGCGGGACCTCGGTGAGGATCCCCGCGCAGTTCACCAGCACGTCCAGCCGGCCGTGCGCGGCGACGACCCCGTCGACGGCCTCCTTCGTCGCGTCGGCGTCGGTGACGTCGACCGCGTGCGCCCCGGCCGCGCCGAGCTGCGCCGCGACCGCCTGGACGCGCTCGGCGTCCCGGTCCAGGACGACGACCGCGGCACCCTCGGCCGCGTAGGCCCGGGCGATGGCGTTCCCGATGCCGCTGGCCGCCCCGGTGACCAGGGCTGTCCTCCCGTGCAACGTCCCCTGCAACTGCACGCGTTCCTCCTCAGCTCGGCCAGCGGACCGTGAGGCCGCCGTCCACGATCAGGCTCTGGCCGGTGACGTACGCGGAGTCCTCGCTCGTCAGGAACCGGATGACCCGGGCCGCCTCGTCGACGGTCCCGACCCGGCCCCGCGGGATGGAGGCCCCGGCCGCCGCCAGCCCGTCGGGTCCCAGCGAGTTCACCGGGTCCAGCGACTGCGGGCTCTCGATGAGGCCCGGGATCACCGAGTTCACCCGGATCCCGCGGGGGGCCAGTTCCACCGCCAGCGACCGGCACAGCCCCAGGACGCCGGACTTCGCGGCCGCGTAGTGGGCGTGGTCGTCCCAGCCGTAGACCCCGCCCGCGATGGAGGACACCGCCACGAGGGCGCCGGGCCCGTCCATCCGCCCGGCGCACGCGCGGAACGTGCGCAGCACCCCGGTCAGGTCCACCGAGAGCATCGCGTCCCACGCGGCGTCGTCGAGCTCGGCCAGCGGCGCGCGGCGCAGGATCCCCGCAGCCGCCACGCCGATGTCGAGGCGGCCGAACTCCTCGTGCGCGGCGGCGGCGAGCGCGTCGACGGAGGCCGCGTCGGCCACGTCGACCGGCACGGGCAGGCAGCGCCCGCCCGCCGCCTCGACCGCCGCGACCGTGTCGCCGACGTCGTGCGGGTCGCCGGGGAAGAAGCCGACGACGCTGTGCGCCCCGGCGCGCGCGTAGGCGACGGCCAAGGCCCGCCCGATCCCGCTGGCGCCGCCGGTGACGACCGCGACCTTGCCCTCGAGCCCGTCGTCCCTGCTGCTCACGCGTGCGCCTCCTGCTCCACCTCGACGGTGCGGTTGCCGGTGCCGCGGGTCCCGAGCATCACGACGCCCGACAGCAGCATGAACACCGACCCGGTGACGAGCGCGGCCGTCCGCATGCCCGTGCCCGCGGACAGCAGGACCGTCAGCAGGGCCGAGCCCGCGATCCCGCCCACGGGTCCCATGACGTGCGCGACGTTGGTGCCCATGCCGCGGACCTGGGCCGGGAACGACTCACCCATGTAGAACAGCAGCGCGGCGTAGGGGCCGGTGAGGAAGAACAGGGACAGCGAGTAGGTGACCATCACCCAGGCGCTGGAGTCCGGGCCCAGCAGCATGGCGGCGGTGACGACGGCCCCGACGCTCCAGCCGGCGATGATCGTCGTCCGGCGACCGATCCGGTCCCCGACCCAGCCGTGGAAGATGTACCCGCAGAACCCGACGGCGTTCGCCAGGACGAGCACGACGAGGGAGTTGTCGAAGCTGAAGCCCTTGGCGCTCGTCAGGACGCTGGTGCCCAGCACCGAGAACACCTGGATGGCCATCCAGTTGAACAGCCACGCCAGCGCCAGGCAGATCGTGTGCCGGCGCAGTTCCGGGGTGAAGACGTCGCGGACCTTCGAGGGCCGGTGGTCGGTGTCGGACAGCCCGTGGGCGCGGGCGAGCTCGCCGGCGGCCGCGTCGTCCCCGGCCTCGCGCAGCCGGCGGACCTCCTTCAGCGCCGCGTACGCGGGCGACTCCGGAAGCCGCGAGGCGGCGATCGCGACGAGGACGGCCGGGACCATGGCCACGACGAACGTCCAGCGCCAGCCCAGGTGCGGCAGGATGACCGCGGTCAGGCCGGCGGCCACGAGGGCGCCGACGGGCCAGCCGGACTGCACGAAGCTGTACATGAACCCGCGGCGCTTGGCCTTGGCGTACACCTCGTTGAGGTAGACCGCGTTGACGACCTCCTCGGAGGCCCCGAACCCGGAGAACGCCCGGATCAGGACGAGCGAGACGGCGCCCGCGGCCAGCCCCGTCAGACCGGAGGAGATGGCCGCGCCGATGACCGTGATGATCAGGGCGCGCTTGCGGCCGAACCGGTCGAGCAGGGTGCCGACGACGAGGGAGACGAGGAACACCCCGACCGTCACCCAGGTGTTGATCCCGGCGGCGTAGGCGTCGGACCAGCCGAAGTCCTTCGCGATGACCGGCAGGAGGGTGCCGAAGAGGGTGTAGTCGTAGACCGAGAACACCCAGGCGAGGAAGCACACGAGCGAGACCGCGAGCAGCGTCCGCGGGGTGATCGTGCGGTTCCAGGGTTCGACCTTCGTGGTCGTCGGCGCGCTCACGCGGTCACGTCCGTGCGCGGGAAGCGGGAGGTGAAGTCGGTGGCGATGGCGTCGAACGTGGTCCAGGTGACCCCGGCGTGGCCGCTGATGTGCTCGATGAGCCGCTCCAGGGCCATGAGGACCTGCGGACGGCCGGAGACGTCCGGGTGGATCGTCATGGTGAACACCGCGTAGTCGTTCTCGCGGTACACCCAGTCGAACTGGTCGCGCCACATCTGCTCGATGTCGCGGGGGTTCACGAACCCGTGGCTGTTCGGGCTGGACTTGATGAACATCATCGGCGGCAGGTCGTCGAGGTACCAGTTCGCGGGGATCTCGACGAGGTCGGTCTCGGTGCCGCGGACGAGGGGCTTCATCCAGTCGCCGGCCGGCTTGTCGTAGTCGATGGGCGTCCAGCTGTCGCCGACGCGCACGTAGTACGGCGTGAAGTCGCGGTGCATCAGGGAGTGGTCGTAGCGGATGCCGCGGTCGAGCAGGATCTCGTTGGTGACGGTGCTGAACTCCCACCACGGGGCGACGTACCCGGTCGGGCGGTTCCCGGTGCGGGCCGAGATCAGGTCGATGCAGTGGTCGAGGACCGTCTCCTCCTGCTCGCGGGACATCGCGATGGGGTTCTCGTGGCTGTAGCCGTGGACCCCGATCTCGTGACCGGCGGCGACGCACGCGTCGAACTGCTCGGGGAACGTCTCCACCGAGTGCCCGGGCCAGAACCACGTCTGGGTCAGGTCGTAGCGGCGGAAGAGTTCCAGGAGCCGGGGGACGCCGACCTCGCCGGCGAAGATCCCGCGGGAGATGTCGTCGGGGGAGTCGGCCCCGCCGTAGGAGCCCAGCCAGCCGCCGACGGCGTCGACGTCCGTGCCGAAGGCGACGAAGATCTCCTTGGCCATGTGCGTGTCCTTTCCAGGGGGAGGGGAGGGTTCAGGGCCGGGCGAACGCGGTGGCGCACGCGCGGACCGGGTCGTGGGGCTCGTCGGCCAGGGCGACCGCGAGCAGGGTCCGGGCCTGCCAGGGCGACAGGTCGCCGGCCAGGACGGCGCCGCCGCGCTGCAGGGCGCTGCCGCCGGAGCCGTAGACGGGGGCCACCGGGCCCTCGGGGACCCGGGAGCAGACGACGACGGGAACACCGGCGCCGCAGGCCCGCAGCACGGCCTCGGTGACCGCCGGGGGGGTGTTGCCCGCCCCCATGGCCTGCACGACGACGCCGCGGGCGCCAGCCGCCAGGGCGGCGTCGAACAGGGTCGCGTCGGCGCCGAGGTGGGTGCCGACCACGTCGACGCGGGGCAGGTCGACGACGTCGTCGGGCAGGGTGCGGGGTTTCGCGCGCAGGGGGCGGTGCAGCAGGTCCACGCGGCCGGCGGCGATCCGGTGCGTGGGGCCCAGGCCCGGGGCGGCGAAGGCGCCCGCCCGCACCGTGTGGACCTTGCGGACCCCGCGCGCCGCGTACGCCTCGCCGTCGAAGGCCAGCAGGACCCCGCAGCCCCGGGCGGCCGGGTCGGCGGCGAGCTGCAGCGCGGCGGCGAGGTTGGCCGGGCCGTCGGGCCCGACGGCGTCGGCGGCGCGCTGGGCGCCCGTCAGGACGACGGGGCGCTCGTCGTCGTGCAGGAGGTCGAGCAGGAACGCCGTCTCCTCCATGGCGTCGGTGCCGTGCGTGACCACGACGCCGTCGACGCCGGAGTCCAGCGCCGCGCGCACCGCGCGGTGCAGGCGCAGCAGGTCGGCGCCGGTGAGCGCGGAGCTGACGACGGTGGTGAGGTCGAGGGTGCGCACGTCCCCGCCGGTGGTTCCCCCGCCGAGGGTGGCCAGCAGGTCCTGCGCGCCCAGCCGGGCCTCGAGGTGGCCGAGACCGCCTGTGCTGGAGATGGTCCCGCCGGTGGCGATGAGTTGCAGGGGCACGTCCGGACCCTTCCGCGAGAGGACGTCGATGTCCTTCGAAATCGATTGCGGCAACCGTACGCAATCGATTTCGGCGCCACAACCCCCGCAACGTGGAATTAACACGAGGGCCGGTGGACCGGTGGTCGTCGTCCATCGGGTACACAGGAGCGGTGAACACCAGCGGTCCCCGTCCGGCAGCGCTCGCGGACGTCGCGGCCGCGGCCGGCGTCCACCCGTCGACGGCCTCCCGCGCCCTCGGCGCCGGTACCGGGATCTCCGCGCGCACCGTCGAGCGGGTCCGCGCGGTGGCCGCCGAGCTGGGGTACCGGCCGGACCCGGCGGCCTCGTCCCTGCGGACCCGGCGCAGCGGGCTCATCGGCGTCCTCGTGCCGCGCCTGACCGACATCGTCCTGGCGACGATCTACGAGGGGCTGGACGCGACGGCCGCCGAGGCGGGCTACCAGACCTTCGTGGCGAACACCTCCGACGACCCCGAGGTCCGTCGCCGTCGGCTGGCGGCGCTGCTGGACCGCCGCGTCGACGGGCTCGTCCTCGGGGACGCCCGCCTCGAGGACGACCTGCTGCCCGAGATCTCGGCGCGCGGGCTGCCGTACGTCCTGGTCTCGCGACGCAGCCGTGGGCACCTGTCGGTCACGACCGACGACCTGGCGGGCGGCCGGCTCGCGGCGCGGCACCTGCTGCAGCTGGGCCACCGCCACGTCGGCGTCGTCGCGGGGCAGCCCTTCTCCAGCACGGGGGTCGAGCGCACGCAGGGTTTCCGGGCCGAGTTCGCCGCCGCCGGTCACCCGGTGCCGGACGACCTCGTCGTGCGCGGTCCCTACGACGTCCCCAGCGGACACGCCGCGGCCCTGCGGCTGCTCGCCGCCCGGCCCCGGCCGACGGCGATCTTCGCGGTGAACGACTTCAACGCCATCGGGGTGATGGGCGCCCTGCGCGAGACCGGTCTGCAGGTCGGCCGGGACGTCGCGGTCGTCGGCTACAACGACGTGTCGATCGCGGCCGAACTGCCCGTCCCGCTCACGACGGTGCGCTCGGCCATGGTGGAGATGGGGCGCCAGGGGATGTCGCGCCTGCTGGCGCGGGCCGCCGGCAGTCCCGTGCGCTCACTGCGGTTGCGTCCCGAACTCGTCGCCCGCGAGTCGTCCGGGACGCACCGGCGGTGAGGCCTCAGATCGCGGCCGTGCTGCGCCGGCCGGCGTAGGCGTCGAGCTCGGCCGCCGTCCGCTCGCCGGACCACTCCTCGGCCAGCGCCCGGTGCAGCAGTTCGGTCTGCGACAGCGGGGTGAGGCCGCCGACGTTCGGGTCGAGGTCGAGGTTCGTCGGGAACGGGTACCCCTCGGTCGAACTCGCCACGGCGTTCGCCAGGAACTCCGCGGTGGCCCCGGACCGCTTGCGGGAGAGCAGAGCCGAGTAGACGGCCTTGGCGACCTTCACCCGGTCGACGGTCTCCATGGCGCGGCCGAACGCCGAGGAGACCTGCAGGAGGTTCGCCGAGCGCTGGACGTCGGCGGACACGTTGGTCCCCGCGCCGTGGAACAGGGCGGGGTTGAAGAACCCGGCGTCGCCCTTGGCCAGCGGCAGCTGCACGTGGTGCTCCGCGAAGTGCTCCTTGAACTCCGGCAGGCGCCACGCGAGGTAGCCCTGCGGGTACTGGTGGGAGTAGGGCAGGTACAGGGTCGGCCCGCTCTCGACGGGCATGTCGCTGTGCGCCACGGCGCCCTGCAGGGTCAGGACGGGGGAGAGCAGGTGGACGTGCGCGGGGTAGCGCGCCGCGACCGGGTTCGACAGGAACCCCAGGTGGTAGTCGCGGTGCGGGTCCTGGGCCCTGCCGCCCGGGCGCACGAGGTTGACCTGGGAGGTGACCTGGTAGCCGGGGCCCAGCCACGCGGTGGAGACCAGGGCGAGGACGTCGTTGCCGTAGTAGTCGACGAACGCCTCCGGGTCGCGCACGGCGAGCTTCTCCAGCGCGTTCCACACGCGGTCGTTCGCACCGGCCTTCGCGAAGTGGTCGCCCTTGGCGGTCCCGTCGGCCTTCTCGTCGGCGATGATCGCGTCGAAGACCGCCGTGACGCGGTCCACGACGTCGAGGTCGTCGAACGCACCCCGGAACACCACGACGCCGGGGCCGTCGGTGAGGGCGCGGACGAGTTCGGCCTCGACGGCCTCGCGGTCGGCGGCCACGGCGGCGCGCACGGCGGCCGCGTCGTAGAGCAGCACGTCCTGCTGCACCTCGGCGGCGTGCGGCCAGTCGGCGAGGTCCGTGGTGCGCTCGACGAGGCGCGCGAACGCGCTGACGTCGCAGTCGCTCTCGCGGAACCGGATCGGGGTCCGGCGGGCGGTGGTCGGGGCGCTCATGGGGTTCTCCTCGTCGAGAGTGCGGGTGGCGGGGCGCTCTCCGACCGTAGCCCGGCACGAGGCGCCGGTGGCATCGTGGACGCATCAAGAACGCATCAGCGCGGAGGAGCAGCGGTGGCCCACCCGTACCGGATCAGGGAGATCGCCCAGCAGGCCGGGCTGAGCACCGCCACGGTCGACCGGGTGCTGCACGGTCGCGCCGGGGTGCGGGCCGGGACCGTGGCCGAGGTGCACCGCGCCATCGCGGACCTCCAGCGGCAGGCCTCGCAGGTGGGGCTGGGCGGCGCGACGTTCTTCGTCGACCTCGTCGTGCTGGCCCCGGACCGGTTCTCCCGGGCCGTGCGGGCCGCGCTGGAGGCCGAGCTGCCGACCCTGCGCCCGGCGGTCGTGCGCGCCCGGTTCCACTTCCGGCAGGACGGCAGCGCGGCAGACCTCGCGGACGTCCTGGACGGCGTCGGCCGCCGGGGGTCGAGCGGGGTGCTGCTCAAGGCCCCGGACGACCCGGCGGTCGTGGCCGCCGTGGCCCGGCTGGAGGAGCGCGGGATCCCGGTCGTCACCTTCGTGACCGACGTCCCCGCGAGCCGGCGGGTGGCCTACGTGGGGATGGACGACCGGGCCGCGGGGGCCACGGCCGCGTACCTGCTGACGGCGGTGGCGCCGGGTTCGGGTGGGGTGCTGGTCTCGTTGAGCCGCAGCACCTTCCGCGGGGAGGGGGACCGCGAACAGGGGTTCCGGGCGGCGCTGCGCGAGCTCGCGCCGGGGGTCCCGGTGCACGTGGTGGAGGGCGGTGACGGCCTGGAGGACTCCACCCGCGCGTCCGTGGCGCAGGTCCTGGCCGGCGAACCGGGGATCGACGCGGTGTACTCCGCGGGCGGCGGGAACCGAGCGGTGCTCGCCGCGTTCGACGACGCGGGGCGGGTGCCGCGGGGGTTCGTGGCCCACGACCTCGACGCCGACAACGTCGTCCTGCTGCGCGAGCGGCGGCTGACGGCCGTGCTGCACCACGACCTGCGCGCCGACGTGCGCCGGGTGTGCCGGGCCGTGATGCAGGTGCAGGGGGCGCTGCCGGGGCGCCCCAGTTCGCGGCCGTCGCAGATCCAGGTCATCACGCCGTACAACGAGCCGGCGGGGCTGCTCGACGACCATTGACAGCGAAGCTATCGATAGTGAAACTGTCGATGTGCGGATCTCGGAGCTCAGCGAACGCAGCGGGGTCAGCCCGGCGTCCATCAAGTACTACGCCCGGGAAGGCCTGCTGCCCGCCGGGGAACGCACCGGCTACAACCAGACCGACTACACCGACGCCCACCTCGAGCGGCTGCGGCTCATCCGCTCCCTCATCGACGTCGGCGGCCTGTCCGTCGCGGCGACCGCCGCCGTCCTGACCGCCGTCGACGCCCCCGACCTGCCCCTCAACGAGGTCCTCGGCACCGCCCAGCAGGCCCTGCCGCAACCCGTCGCCCCGCCCTCGCGGGCCTCGGTCGAGCGCATCACCGCCCTCGCCGCCGACCACGGGTGGCACGTCCACCCCGGCAACCCCGGCGTCCGCACCGCCGCCGCCGTCCTCGACGGCTGGGCCGCCGTGGGCCGCGGGGACCTCGAATCCGTCCTGCCCGCCTACGCCCGCGCGGCGGACCTCGTCGCCGACGCCGACCTCGACGCCGTCTCGGACGCCGTCGAGGCGGCCCGCGCCGGCCGGGACCGCGCCAGCGCGGCCCAGACCGTCGTCGTCGGCACCGTCCTCGGCGACCAGCTCCTCGCCGGCCTGCGGCGCATCGCCCAGCAGAACGCCGCCGGCCGCCGCTACGGACCACCTCCCGAAGGGAACAGCTCGTGAGCACCCTCACCGCCCGTCCCGCCCTCACCCTCCCGACCCCGACGCGGTGGAACCGCCCGCTGCTCGGCCTCGCCGCGGCGACGGCCGTCCTCAGCGTCGTCGTCGCCGTCCTCGCCGTCGTCGACCCCCACCCCGTCCTCGGTCAGGACGCCTGGTTCAAACCCCTCAAGTTCTCCCTGTCCATCGGGATCTACGCCCTGACGATGGCCTGGCTCGTGGGCCTGCCCGGGCTGCGCCGGCCCCGCCTGGCCGCCGCCGCGGCCCTCGTCACCGTCGTCGGCCTCGCCATCGAGATCGCGGTCATCCTCTGGGCCGCCGCCACCGGCACGACGAGCCACTTCAACGTCTCCACGCCCCTGCACGCCACGCTGTGGGCGCTCATGGGCACCTCGATCGCCGTCGTGTGGGTCACGACCCTCGTCATCGGGCTCCTGGTGGTGCGCGCCCCGCTGCCCGACCGGGCCCGGACCCTCGCGGTCCGCGCGGGGGTGCTGCTCGGGCTCGTCGGGATGGCGCTGGCGTTCCTCATGACGTCGCCCACGGCAGCTCAGCTCGCCGACCCGCGCGGGGTCGTGGGCGCGCACGCCGTCGGGGTCCCCGACGGCGGCCCCGGGCTGCCGTTCCTCGGCTGGAGCACCACCGGCGGCGACCTGCGCATCGGGCACTTCGTCGGGTTGCACGCCCTGCAGGTGATCCCGCTGGGGCTGCTGGCGCTGGAACTGCTCGGCCGGCGGGTCGAGGCGCTGCGCGAGGAGGCCGTCCGGTTCCGGCTCGTGGCCGTCGGCAGCCTCGGCTACGCCGGGCTCGTCGCGCTGCTCACCGTCCAGGCCCTGCTCGGTCAGCCGCTGCTGCGGCCCTCGGCGATCGTCCTGGCCGTGGCCGTCGGGGGAGTCGTCGTGCTCAGCGCTGTGGCGGCAGGAGCGCTGCGCCGAGGGCGGTGAGCAGTTCCACCACCTCGGCCCGGTCGAGCCGGACCGTCGAGACGCACGTCGCGTCCTGCCACGTCGACAGGACGACCCGCCCCGCCTCGGGGTGGGTCGTCACGCGCAGGGCGCGGCCGGACCGGTCGGCGTCGCGGACGACGCCGGTGGGCACCCCGTGCTCGACCCGGCCCTCCATCCACCGAGTGTGCGCGTGCGACCGGGGGCTGTCTACGGGATCCGGGCGATCCACCCCGGGGTGGAGAACTTGGCATCGACCAGGTCCTGCGCCGCCGCGAGTTCGGCCTCGCTCAGCGCCGAGTCCGTCAGGCCGTACTGCCGGCGGAACGTCGCCACCATCGAGTCGATGACCTCCTCGCGCGGCAGGCCCGTCTGCCGGCGCAACGGGTCCACCCGCTTGGCCGCGCTCGCCAGGCCCTTGCCGGACAGCTTCTCCCGGCCGATGCGCAGGACCTGCAGCATCTTCGCCGCGTCGATGTCGTACGACATGGTCACGTGGTGCAGCACCGTCCCGTCCGCCAGCCGCTTCTGCGCCGCGCCCGCGATCTTGCCCTGCTCCGTCGCGATGTCGTTGATCGGCTGGTACCACGCCTTGACGCCCAGGTCCCCGAGCGCGACCAGCACCCAGTCGTCGAGGAACGCGTAGGACTCGGTGAAGCTCAGCCCCTCGACCAGGGAACCGGGGGCGTACAGGGAGTACGTGATGGTGTTCCCCGGCTCGACGAACATCGCCCCGCCGCCGGAGACCCGCCGGACCACCTCGACCCCGAGGCGCTGCGCCGCCTCACCGTCCACCTCGTTCACCAGCGACTGGAAGCTGCCGAGGACCACCGCCGGGCTCGCCCACTCCCACACCCGCAGCGTCGGACCGCGCCGGCCCGCGGAGACCTCCCGGGTCAGCACCTCGTCCAGGGCCATGTGCGTCTGCGGGGACTGCGGCCCCGTGTGCACGAACCGCCAGTCGTGGTCCAGCCACCCCGTCGCACCCCCGACCGCCCGGCGCACCGTCGTCGCCACGGCCTCGGGGGTGAAACCCAGCAGCACCGCGTCCCGGGGCAGCGCCGAACGGACCCGGCCGGCGATCTCGGCCGCGTCCGCGTCCGACGGCAGCCCCGTCAGCGCCGCGTCGATCGCCTCCAGGGCCTCGTCGGGTTCGAGGAAGAAGTCGCCCGACAGCCGCACGTCCGCGAGCCGGCCCCCGACCACGCCGAGGTCGACGACGACCAGCTTGCCGCCGGGGACCTTGTACTCACCATGCACGCTGGAAGGCTACGTCGTCGTGCCCGCCCCGCTTGTCGCGGTACATGAGGCGGTCGGCCTCGGCGAGGAGCGGTTCCAGGTCGCCGTCCCAGGCGGCGACGTCGAACTCGACCGCGCCGATGGACGTCGACACCGCGCACCGCGAACCGTCCGCCAGGTCCACCCCGGCGGACACCGCCGCCAGCAGGCGGTGCGGCAGGTCGCCCACCCCGTCCTCCACGAGGACGACGAACTCGTCGCCCCCGAGCCGGGCCACCACGCCCCGCCCGCCCACGACCGCCGCCACCCGGCGCACCGCGACCTGCAGGACGAGGTCCCCGGCGGCGTGCCCGTGCTCGTCGTTCACCGCCTTGAACCCGTCGAGGTCCAGCACCAGCAGGCCCCACGTGCGCGGGGAACCGCCCGGGCGGGACGGCAGGTGCGCCACCACCTCGGCCAGACCCCGCCGCGACCAGGCTCCCGTCAGTTCGTCGCGGAGCGCCGCCGTGGCCGCCGCCTCGTCCCGCTGCGCCCGGACGAAGTGCCCCAGCGCGTCCAGCAGCGCCAGGCCCAGCGCCACCGTGACCAGCCCCAGGTGCACCGGGGGCAGGGCGGTCTCGCCGCCGAGCCGGTGCACCGAGACCACCAGGACCCCCACCGGCAGGAACAACCGCGTGCCCACCCGCACCAGCAGGCGCCAGACGCCGCGCCGCGTCGCCGCCGGGGGCAGCGTCAGTCCCGCCGCCCGCTCCTCGCGCCGGGACGACAGCACCACCACGCACCCTGCGATCCCGGCGAGCGAGACCGAGTAGGCCACGACGGAGGCGAGCGCCGAGCCCTCCAGGAGCGCCACCAGCAGCGCACCGTCCCCGGCGCACACCCCGACCACCGCCCCCGCCGCGGCGCGCGCCGGGCGGGAGGCCCCGGGGCGCAGCGCTACCGAGAGCGCCGCCGCGGCCAGCAGGACGTCGAACGTGAAGAACAGCGAGTACGGGCGGCCGTCGGCGATGAACCCCCCGATCGGGGTGGTGAGGGCCACCGCGGCCGCGACGCTCACCGTCGCCTGGACGGGGGGCAGGGCACGGCCGAAGGTCCCCGGCCCCACCCGTCCCGCGGAGCGGCCGGCGAGGGCCAGCGCCAGGACGGCCGCGCCCACCGGGTAGCGCGCCAGGAACAGGGCCACCGAGGCCGCCGGTTCGTACTGCCCGTGCGCGTAGGCCACCGCGGGGGAACCGGACGACACCAGCCACCAGGAGTCCCCCGCCGCGGTCGCGGTCGCCCACACCGCGAACAGGCCGATCGTCCAGCGCGGACGGCCTGCCGGCGCCCAGGCCGCCACCGCCCACAGCACGGCGGCCGCCGCCACGTCCACGACGACGGCGGCCGAGTTCGTCGCCCCCGCCAGCGTCGCCACGGCCACGCACCACACGGCGGCCATCGCGGTCAGCGAGGCGACGAGCACGACGGTGCGGCCGTGGACCGCGGCCACAGCCAGCACCTCCCGGGAAGGAGGACCGTCCTCCGTGGTCCCACGTTCCCACGTGCCGCCCGCGGGCGGGACGCGTTCGCAGGAACCGGTCCCGGAACCCGGCGCCGGGACGGCCTCAGCCGACCAGGGTGGACCCCAGCCACGCGCGCGGCGTCCCGAAACCGGCCAGCAGCTCCCCGGTCCGCGGCCGCAGCTTGCGGCACAGGGCGTTGACGGCGCTCGTGATGGCCTTGGCCCGCAGCGTCGTCATCCGCCGGTGCTCCAGGAACCAGCCCTTCTCGGCCTCCAGCAGCGCCAGGACGTGCAGGTCGCACACGTCCGACAGCAGCGCCGCCACGGCCGGGTCGGGGCAGCGGGCGATGGCCGCCGCGAAGGCCTCCGCGACGATCCGGTCCGTGTGCGCGCGCCCGGCCAGCAGGAGGTGGTCCTGCAGGTCGTCGATCGCCGCGAACCGTTCCGCCTCCGGCCGCTGGCGGGCCTTGCGCATCCGCTTCGCCAGGGACTCGGTGACGTGGCGCTCGCGGTCGGCGAGCATCCGCAGCTGCCAGGCGCGGTCGTGCAGGTCGTCGGGCACCCGGCCGGCCTCCACGACGTCGGCGACCAGCGACCGGGCCGGGCTGCGCCCCGCGAACGTGACGACGGCGTCGCGCGCGGCGAACCGCGCCATGCCCAGGGTGTCCATGTCGGAGAACTGCTGCGCGTAGCTCGTCAGCAGACCCTTGGCGACCAGCTGCAGCAGGACCGTGTTGTCGCCCTCGAACGTCGTGAACACGTCCGTGTCGGCCTTCAGCTGCGGCAGCCGGGAGTCGGCGAGGAACCCGTTGCCCCCGCACGCCTCGCGGCACGTCTGGATGGTCCGCGTCGCGTGCCAGGTCGAGGCGACCTTCAGCGCCGCGGCGTGGGTCTCGAACGCCCGCTGCCGGGTGGGCTCCGGCTCCTCGCCGGCGAGCTGGACCTTCAGCAGCTCGTCCATCTCGCCCATCAGCTCGTCCTGGGCGAACGAGAGCGCGTACGTCGTCGCCAGCGGGACGAGCAGCCGGCGCTGGTGGGCGAGGTAGTCCAGGACGACGACCTCGCCCCCGCCGTCCGGGCGCTTGAACTGCGTGCGCCGCGCGCCGTAGCGCAGGGCGATCTCGAGGGCGACCTTCGTCTGCGACAGGGCGCCACCGGACACGCTGACGCGGCCCTTGACGAGCGCGCCGAGCATCGTGAAGAACCGCGAGTTCGCGCTCGCGATGGGGGAGGAGTACGTGCCGTCCTCGGCCACGTCGGCGTACCGGTTCAGCAGGGCGGTGCGCGGGACGCGGACGTGGTCGAAACCCAGCCGCCCGTTGTCGAGGCCGTTCAGGCCCATCTTGCGGCCGTCGTCGCCGCGCCAGACGCCCGGCAGGTTCTGCCCGTCGCGGCGCAGCGGCACGACGAACGCGTGGACGCCGCGCACCTCGCCGCCCGTGACGAGCTGGGCGAACACGACGGCGACGTCGGCGTCCTCGGCCGCGCCGCCGATGTAGTCCTTGCGGCAGCTCGGGTCCGGGGTGTGGACCACGAACTCCTGCGTCTGCGGGTCGTAGGTCGCGGTCGTCCCGATGGAGGAGACGTCGGACCCGTGCCCCGTCTCGGTCATCCCGAAGCAGCCGACGAGTTCCAGGCGCAGCAGCGGGCCGAGGAGCTCGGCGTGGTGGCGTTCGGTGCCCAGGGCCTGCACGGCCCCGCCGAACAACCCCCACTGCACGCCCGACTTGATCATCAGCGAGGCGTCGCCGAAACCGAGCATCTCGAACTGGGCGACCTGCCCGCCCGGGGAGTCGCCGCCGCCCCAGCGGGAGGCGAAACCGCGTTCGTGCCCGCCCCACGCCGCGAGCTCGCGCAGCCGGGACCGCGTGAGGTCGCGGTGCTCGCGGGTCGACAGGTCGTCGGTCGGGGTGAACAGGGACAGGGGGGCCTGGGCGCGGAACTGCTCCTTGAGGTCGGCGAACCGGCCGTCGAGCAGGCGGCGCAGGACCTCGACGTCCAGCGGAGTGTCCGGCGGTGCGTCCGAGGGGGTCTCGGCGGGGAGTTCCGGGCGGACGTCGGTGGTGGTCACGGGGTCTCCTCCGGGGCGAGGACGGCCGCGAGGCCGCCCCAGGCGAGTTGGGTCAGGTCGTGGACGAGGGTGTCGGCCGGCACGCGGTCCGGGCTGGAGATCCACCGGTCGGCCGCCGTGCGGATCATCGCGATGAGGCCGTGGGCGAGCGGGTCGGCCGAGGAGTCCCGGGCCCCGCCCACCCGCAGCTGCGCGGTGATGGTGCGGGCCGTCTCGTCGGCCACGGTGGCCGAGATGCGCTGCACGGGGTCGCTGCTCAGCGGACGTTCGAGGAAGGGGTGCTGCACGACGAACCGGTACACCTCGGGATCGGCCTCCACGAGGTGGACGTAGGCACCGATGATCGCGGCCAGGGCCTCGCGGGGCCCGCCGGCGGTGCGCGACGCCTGCCCGAGCTCGCGCAGGATCCGGGAGTTCACCCGCTCGGCGACGGCGAGGTAGAGGTCTTCCTTGTCGGTGAAGTGCCGGTAGAGGACGGTCTTGCTGGTGCCCGCGGCGGCGGCGACCTCGTCCATGCCGACGCCCGCGCCCTTGGCCGTGATCGCGCGCAGGGCGGCCGTCACGAGTTCCTCGCGCCGGCGGCGACGGTGCTCGGCCCACCGGGTGGTCCGGCCGTCCGCGACGGGTTGGTCCTCGATGACGTCCACGGTTCGACGGTACCTCGGACGACGGGTATCGGGTACCCCGAGTACCTGATAACTTCGCAGCAATCGCATCGAGGGGGATCCGTGTCCAGACGTGCCGCGATCATCGGCGGGAACCGCACACCGTTCGTCCGGGCCGGGCGCCGCTACGCGCAGGCCTCGGCGCAGGACCTGCTCGTCGCCGCGCTCGACGGGCTCGTCGCCCGGTACGGGCTCGCCGGCGAGCGGCTCGGCGAGGTCGTCGCCGGGGCCGTGCTCAAGCACAGCCGAGACCTGAACCTCACCCGGGAGGCGGTGCTCTCCACCGCGCTGGACCCGGCGACCCCGGCCTACGACGTCCAGCAGGCCTGCGCCACCGGCCTGGAGACGGCCGTCCTGGTCGCCAACAAGATCGCCCTCGGGCAGGTCGAGGCGGGCATCGCCGGCGGGACCGACTCCGCCAGCGACGCGCCGCTGGCCGTCGACGACGGGCTGCGCCGGGTCCTGCTGGACCTGTCCCGCGCCCGGACGCCGGGCGCCCGGCTGGCGGCGCTGGCCAGGCTGCGCCCCGGTCAGCTCCGGCCCGTCCCGCCGCGCAACGCCGAGGCCCGCACCGGGTTGTCCATGGGCGAGCACGCCGCCCGCACGGCCCTGGAGTTCTCCGTCACCCGCCGGGCGCAGGACGAGCTCGCCCTGGCCAGCCACCAGAAGCTGGCCGCCGCCTACGAGCGGGGTTTCTTCGACGACCTGCTCACCCCCTACCTCGGCGTGCGCCGCGACGACGTCCTGCGCCCGGACACGACCCTGGAGAAGCTGGCCGCGCTGGAACCCGTGTTCGGCCGCGACCTGCCCGGTGAGGCGACCATGACGGCCGGGAACTCCACCCCCCTGACCGACGGGGCGGCCGTCGTCCTGCTCGCCTCCGACGAGTGGGCCGCCGCCCGCCGGCTGCCCGTCCTGGCCCACCTCGTCGACGCCGAGACCGCCGCCGTCGACCACGTCCACGGGGCGGGGCTGCTCACCGCGCCCGTCGTCGCCGCGCCGCGGCTGCTGCAGCGCCACGGGCTGAGCCTCGCGGACTTCGACCTCGTCGAGGTGCACGAGGCGTTCGCCTCGACGGTGCTGGCGACCCTGGCGGCCTGGGAGGCCGACGGGCTCGGCACGGTCCCCTCCGACCGGCTCAACGTCACGGGCTCCTCGCTGGCGACGGGGCACCCGTTCGCCGCGACCGGGGCCCGGCTGCTGGCCACCACGGCCAAGCTCCTGCACGAACGCGGGGGCGGCCGGGCGCTGATCTCCGTCTGCGCCGCCGGCGGGCAGGGCATCGTCGCGATCGTGGAGGCGTGATGAGCGCGATGTCGGACCCGTACGGGAGCTTCGTGCGCACCGGCCCCGGCAAGCTGCTGGCCGCCAGGACCGGGCTGCCCAGACCGCCGAGGTTGCGCCGGTCCGTCCCCGGCCAGGGCCTGCTCGACGGCCCCGCCGCCGTCGTCGGGCTGCCCGGGGCGTCGCGGGTCGACGAGACCACCCTGTGGCTGCGCAACGCCGGGGTCCGGATCGCGCGCGGGGAGGAACCGCTGGCCGCGCTCGTCGTCGACGCGACGGGCCTGCGCACGGTCGCGGACCTCGACGAGCTGCTGACCCTCGCGCCGCTCTTCCGGCGCACGACCGGCCGGGTGCTCGTCCTGTCCGCCGTCCCGGCGACCCTGACCGACCCCGAGGCCCGGGCCGTCCAGCAGGGGCTGGAGGGTTTCGTGCGGAGCCTGGGCAAGGAGGCTCGCGGTGGCACGACGGTGAACCTGCTGCGCGTCGCGGAAGGGGCCGGCACCGCGCTGCGCAGCGCCGTGGAGTTCTTCTGCTCGGCCCGCTCGGCGTTCGTCGACGGGCAGCCGCTCGTCGTCGGCCCGGGGGTGCCCGTGGTGCGCCGGGACCGGCCCGTCGCCGTCGTCACCGGTGCGGCGCAGGGCATCGGGGCCGCCACGGCCCAGGTCCTCGCCCGGTCCGGGCACCACGTCGTGTGCGTCGACGTCGCCGCGGCGGGGGAGAAGCTGGCCGCCGTCGCGAACTCCGTGGCGGGGTCCACGCTGCACCTGGACGTCACCGCCGCCGACGCACCGGCGGCGCTGGCCACCCACCTCGCCGACCGGTTCGGCGGTGCCGACGTCGTCGTGCACAACGCCGGGATCACCCGGGACCGGTCCTTCGTGAACCTCGACGCCGCGGCCTGGAGCTCGGTGCTGGCCGTGAACCTCGGCGCCCCGGTCCGGCTCACCACGGCCCTGCTCGAGCACGACGGCGCGCTGGCCCCGGGAGCCCGGTTCGTGTGCCTGTCCTCCATCAACGGGCTGGCGGGGGCCAAGGGGCAGACGAACTACGCGACCAGCAAGGCCGGGCTCGTCGGGCTCGTCGAGGCGCTGGCCGGGCCCCTGGCGGAACGCGGTCTCGCGGTCAACGCCGTCGCCCCCGGGTTCATCGAGACCCCCATGACCGCGGCCATGCCGCCGATCCCGCGCGAACTCGGGCGGCGGACGTCGAGCCTGCAGCAGGGCGGCCTGCCGATCGACGTCGCCGAGGCCATCGGCTGGCTCGCCCAGCCCGACGCCGCCGGGATCGACGGCCAGGTGCTGCGGGTCTGCGGCCAGAACCTCCTGGGGGCCTGATGGAACGCATCCTCACGTCGGCCCCCTCGCTGGGGGCGCTCTACGCCCGCGCCCTCGTCTCGCGGCCCTCCCGTTCGCTGGACTTCCCGCGCGTCCGGGTCGTCCAGCGCGGGGTCCGGTTCGACCTCGACCAGCTCGCGCGGTTCTGCCGGCTGACGGGTTTCCCCGTGCGCGACACCGTGCCGCTGCCGTTCCCGCAGGTCGTCGGTTTTCCGCACCAGATCGACCTCATGGTCCGCGAGGCGTTCCCGTTCACCGTCGCGGGTGTCCTGCACCTCGGGCAGGAGATCGCCCAGTCCCGCGCGCTCGGGGTGGGGGAGGAGTTCGACCTGGCGGTGCGGGCCGTCGGGATGCACGCCCACCGGCGCGGGGCGACGGTCGACCTGCTCACCGAACTCAGCGCGGCCGGCGAGGTCGTGTGGACCGGACGCAGCCGCTACCTCGCGCGCGGGGTGCGCTGGCCCGGCAAACCCGTCGAGGCGCCGAAGCTGCCCGCCCCCGAGGGGGAGGGGACGCTGTGGCGGGTCCCGGCCGACACCGGCCGCCGGTACGCCGCGGTCAGCGGGGACCGCAACCCGGTCCACCTCTCGCCCGTGACGGCCAGGGCGTTCGGGTTCGGCCGCGCCATCGCCCACGGGATGTGGACGGCCTCGCGGGCCCTGGCCGACCTCGCCGGCCCCGCGCCGGACTCCGCGCGGTACGAGGTGCAGTTCGGGGCGCCGCTGTTCCTGTCCTCGAGCGTCCGGCACGTCGCGCGGCGCACGGAGGACGGGTGGGCCGGTGCCGTCCGCAGCCGCGACGGGCAGCGGGTGCACCTCGCGGCGCGGCTGACCGTTCCGTGAACTCCCCCGACCGGACGCGTCTCCGAGCCGGTCCTGTACCATCCGGTACACCAGGTTCCGACCGCCACGACCTGCCGAAGGAGGAGTCCTGATGCCGCGGACCCTCCTCGACCGTTCGGACGCGGTGCGCGCCCTCGCCGGCGTCTTCCGCCGCAGGGGTTTCGACGGTGCGTCGCTGTCGGTCATCCAGCAGGAGACCGGCATGGGGCGCGGCAGCCTCTACCACTTCTTCCCCGAGGGGAAGGCGGACATGGCGCGGGCGGTGCTGGCCGAGGTGCAGGCGTGGTTCGAGGAGCAGGTGTTCGAACCGCTGCGCACCGCGCAGGACGCGGACGCCGCCGTGGTGGAGATGGCGCGGACCGTGCAGGACTACTTCCTGTCCCGTCAGCGGGTGTGCCTGTTCGCCGTGATGGCTCTGGGCGGGGAGCGGGAGACCTACGCCGAGGCGGTGCGGACGTACTTCTCCGAGTGGGTGGGGTTGCTGGCCGGCACGCTGCAGCGCGCCGGGATCGCGGAGCGCGAAGCGGCCGATCTGGCGACGGACGCGGTCGCGACGATCCAGGGTGGTCTGGTCCTCGCCCGTGCCCTCGACGACGACGCCGTGGTGGTCGGCACCACGTCCCGCGCGGAACGCCGCCTGCGCGCCGCGCTGTCCTGATCCCGCGTCCCCCGACGCACCGCCGGGGTTCCCGTTGACACCCCCGCGCGGCGTCTGTACCTTTCAGTACACCTAGTACCAATCGGTACAACAAAAACTCCGAAAGGTGACACCGTGTCCCGTCCGCCCCTGCCGCCGTTCACCGCCGACTCCGCCGCCGCCAAGGCCCGCGCCGCCGAGGACGCCTGGAACTCCCGCGACCCCGAGCGCATCTCCCTCGCCTACAGCGAGGACAGCTGGTGGCGCAACCGCTCGACCTTCCTGCAGGGCCGCGCCGCCATCGTCGAGTTCCTCGCCGGCAAGTGGGAACGTGAACTGGACTACCGGCTCGTCAAGGAGGTCTGGGCCCACACCGACGACGTCATCGCCGTCCGCTTCGCGTACGAGTACCACGACGCCGACGGCCGGTGGTTCCGCGCGTACGGCAACGAGAACTGGCGCTTCGACGGGGACGGGCTCATGACCCACCGCCACGCGAGCATCAACGACGTCGCGATCGAGGAGTCCGAACGGAAGTTCCACTGGGACGCCCCCGGCCCCCGCCCGGCCGACCACCCCGGTCTGAGCGACCTCGGTCTCTGACGAGACGGGGCGTCACCGGGAGGGGCTCAGTGCCGGGCCAGCGCCTCGCGCACCGTCGACGTCACGATGAACTCCCCGTCGACGAACTCCCCGCACGGGCCACCGGCCGGCACCGCGTCCAGCGGGGCGGGCTGCCCCGCGAAGCTCACGACGTCGGGGTACCACTGGGAGATCCGCTCGGCCCCGCCCGTGGCGTAGTGCCCCACGACCACCGTCCGGAACCGGTCGGCCGTCGTGTTCGGGTCCGACCCGTGGATGAGGTTGCCGTGGAAGAACAGCACGTCGCCGGGTTCCATGACGACGTCCACCACGGACATGCCCTCCGGGACCGGGACCGTCTCGCTCGTGAACGACCTCGTCGTGTCGCTGGGGACCGGGCACAGCACGCCGACGCGGTGCGAACCCGGCACGACCCGCAGGCACCCGTTGGCCGGGTCCACCCGCTCCAGGGCCAGCCACGCCGCCACGCACGTCCCCGGTGAGACCTGCAGGTAGCGCTGGTCCTGGTGCAGGGCCTGCCCCCGGGCACCCGGGGGTTTGAAGTAGATCATCGTCTGCACGGCCAGGGGTTCCTCGCCCAGCAGGTGGACCAGGGCCCGGCGCAGCCGCTGGTCGAGCAGGAACTGCCGGCTGCGTTCGTCGCCGAGGTGCGGCTGCAGGAGTCGCGGCCGGCGGCGCAGCGGGTCCTCGGAGGTGGGGTCGAACTCCTGCGCGGAGGCGAACTCCGCGGTCCGGGTCGCGCCGAGGTGGTGCGCGTGCGCGTACCAGTCGGCCGCCTCCTCGCGGGAGAACAGGCCGCGGACCAGGACGTACCCGTCGCGGGCGTAGGCGCTGTCGGCGTCGTCGCTCATGGAGCCAGCCTGCTCGCCGACCGGGGCGTCTACCATCGACAGACGTGCCGAGGACCTGGAAGATCCTGCTGTGCGCGTAGACCCCGACGACGGGTTGCCCGCCCCGGGGCGACGGATCGTGCTGGGGCGCTTCGACGAGGTCCCCGGGTACCGGGTCCTGCGCCCGCGCGGACGGCCGGAGTGGATGCTCACCCTGACCCTGGCCGGCAGCGGACGGTTCCGGGTGGGGCGGAGCGAGGTCGTCGCGGAGCCGGGGGACCTCGTCGTCGTCCCGCCGGCCGTCCCGCACGACTACGCGGTGCGGGCCGGTGCCCGCCACTGGGAGTTCCACTGGGCGCACGCCGTCATCCGGCCGGAGTGGCGACCGCTGCTCGAGGGCGAGGGGCTGCACCGCATCGGCGTCCCGCCCACCCACCGGGACGCGGTGGGAACCGCGTTCGCCGAGGCCCTGGCCCACCGCCGCACCGGACGGCCGGTGTCCGACCGGCTGGCGATGAACTGCCTCGAACGCGCGCTGCTGCTCGTCGCCGACGCCCGGCAGGCGCCCTCCGGGGTCGGCCCCGTCGTCGCGCGGGTGCTCGAGCACGTCGACACCCACCTCGACGGGGACCTGTCCGTGCCGGCGCTGGCCGAGGTGGCGGGGATGTCGCCGTCCCGGTTCGCGCACGTGTTCGCCGAGCAGGTCGGGGTCCCGCCGCAGCGGCACGTCGAGCGCCGCCGCCTCGACCTCGCGGCCGAGCTCCTCGACGTCAGCGCCCGTCCCGTCGCCGCCGTCGCGCGGGCCGCGGGTTTCGCCGACCCCCTGTACTTCTCCCGCCGGTTCCGCCGCGCGCACGGACTGAGCCCCAGCGCCTACCGGGAACGGGCCGGGCGCGGGACGGGGTGAGCGTCGCGCTCACGTCCTCAGGTCCGCCTCCAGCCGGTCGAGCACCCGGCGCGCGGCGGTCGGGCCGGTGTTCAGGAAGAACGTGTCGTCGTCGACCTCGACGGCCCGGCCCGCCGCGACGACGGGCAGGGTGGGCCACAGGGGCAGGCGGGTGAGCTCGGTCTCGTCCCCGCCCTGGGCGGCGTAGAAGAGGTGGTCGCCGTCGACGAGGGCGAGTTCCTCCAGGCTGATGTCGCGGGAGGTGTCGTCGGTGAAGCCCTGCCCCGGCGGGCGCGGCAAGCCCGCGTCCTCGACCACCGAGCCGCTGAACGAGGCGACGCCGAAGACGCGGACCCGGTCACCGTTCTTGCGCAGGAGCGAGACGGTCGGCGCGCCGCCGAGCGCGGTCCCGAGCGCGGCCGCGCGCTCCTGGTGCTCCACCAGCCGGGCCCGGGCCTGCTCGCGCCGGCCCAGCGCGTCCGCCAGCAGCTGGAAGTCCTGCTTCCAGTACAGCCCCGTCCCCCGCGTGACCACGGTGGGGGCGATCGCCGACAGCTTCTGCTGCAACGGCCCGGCGTCCTTGCCGGCGGCGTTGACGAGCACGAGGTCGGGAGCGAGCGCGGCGAGGGCCTCCAGGTTCGGCTCGACGCGGCTGCCGAGCTCGGTGATCGCCCCCAGCGCCGCCGCGGACCCGCCGAACGCCTCCGCGAGGTAGGCGGGCACCACCTCGGCCCCCTCGCCGGCGGTCGCGCCGACGGGGACGAGCCCCAGGGTCAGGACCGCGTCCAGCTGGCCGGTCGAGATGACGACGACGCGCGCGGGGGCCCGCTCGATCGTCGTCCGCCCCGCCGCGTGCGTCACGGTGCGGGGGAAGACGCCGTCCGCCTGCCCGCTGCCCCAGCCGGCCGGCAGGTCGCGGGGGGTGACCCAGGTGCCGTCCGGGGGCGCGGCGGAGGGTGCGGCGGAGGGTGACCCGGTGCCCGACGGGGCTGCGGCCGTCGCGGGGCGGTCGGCGGCGCCACCGCACGCGACGAGCGCCGGAGCGCCGGCCGTGGCGGCGAGCAGCGTCAGGAGCCGGCGGCGGGGCAGGGCGCGGTGCGACGGGGGAGGGGGCACGAGGTGAGCTTAGCCTCACCTACGGTGACGACTCAGGTCAGCCGAGCAGGATCGATGCGCTCATCCCTCGACACGCCGGGCGCAGGGCCATTCCCGTCGGCGTGTCCGCTGATGAGTGCGTCGATCCTGCACACGCCCTCCGGACGCGTCGACGCCCGGCCCCACGAGGGGACCGGGCGTCGGCGCAGACGGGTGGGCGTCAGGCGCGCGGACGGCCCAGCGCGCGGTACGTCCAGCCCGCGGCGCGCCAGCGGCCGGGGTCCAGGGCGTTGCGGCCGTCGAGGATCCGCTTCTCCTTGACCAGCCCCGAGATCGTGGCCGGCTCCAGGTCGCGGTACTCCTTCCACTCCGTCAGCAGCAGCACCACGTCGGCGCCGCGGACGGCCTCCTCGACGGTGTCGGCGTAGGAGATGTCCGGCACGGCCTTGCGCGCGTTGTCCAGGGCCGCCGGGTCGGTGAGCACGACGTCACCGCCCTGCAGGCGGATCTGCGCGGCCACGTTCAGCGCCGGGGAGTCGCGGATGTCGTCCGACAGCGGCTTGAACGCGGCGCCCAGGACGGCGACCCGCTTGCCGATGAGGGAGCCGTCGCACACCTCACGGGCCAGGTCCACCATGCGGATGCGGCGGCGCATGTTGATCGAGTCGACCTCGCGCAGGAACGTCAGGGTCTGGTCGGCGCCGAGCTCCCCGGCGCGGGCCATGAACGCGCGGATGTCCTTGGGCAGGCAGCCGCCGCCGAAGCCGAGCCCGGCGTTGAGGAACTTGCGGCCGATGCGGTCGTCGTGGCCGATGGCGTCGGCGAGCTGGGTGACGTCGGCGTTGACCTTCTCGCACAGCTCGGCCATCGCGTTGATGAACGAGATCTTGGTGGCCAGGAAGGAGTTCGCGGCGACCTTGACGAGCTCGGCGGTCTGGTAGTCGGTGACGATCAGCGGCGTCCCGCGCTTGAGCGGGGTGGCGTAGACCTCGTCGAGCAGGGCCTTGGCGGCCTTGCCCTCGGTGGTGCCCTGCCCGCCGGGCACGCCGTAGACGAGGCGGTCGGGGGTCAGGGTGTCCTCCACGGCGTGGCCCTCGCGCAGGAACTCGGGGTTCCAGGCCAGCGCCGCACCCGGCTCGGCGTCGGCGACCTTGGCGGCCAGCCGGGCCGCGGTGCCGACGGGCACGGTGGACTTGCCGATGACGAGCTCCCCGGCGGCCACGTGCGGCAGCAGGCTGTCCACGGCGGAGTCGACGTACTTCATGTCGGCCGCGAACTCGCCCCGCTTCTGCGGGGTGCCGACGCAGACGAAGTGCACGGCCGAGCCGGCGGCCTCGGCCATGTCGGTGGTGAAGCGCAGGCGGCCGGTGGCCATGGTGCGCTCGAGCAGTTCGGGCAGCCCCGGTTCGTAGAACGGTGCGCGAGCGGCCTGCAGGGCCGCGACCTTCTCAGGGTCGACGTCGATCCCGATGACCTCGTGCCCCAGCTCGGCCATGCACGCGGCATGGACGGCGCCGAGGTACCCACATCCGATGACAGTCATCCGCATGGAGCGCACAGTAGCGACCCGCACGCACTCTGAGAACACGCTCTGCCGTCCGGACGACACCGGCCGGTGGAGCGTGTGGGTAGGGTGCCGGTGAGCCGGGAGGGTCACAGGTGGTTGAACACGTGACACTCCGCGACTCAAGCATCGGCCGTTCGGGGTCGAGACCATGAGCCACGGCACGTCCCCTCCGGAAGGTCACCATGCGCCTGCGTCCCCGCACCCTCGGCCTCACCGCGGCCCTCGCGCTGAGCACGGCCCTCGTGGCCGCCGCCGGCCCCGCCACCGCGTCCCCGGGCGTCGACCTCAAGGCCGCCCAGGCCAGCCGCGTCTACGGCGCCGACCGCTTCGGGACGGCCATCGCCGCCTCGAAGTCCTTCTCCGGGCAGCGGGCCGACGCCGTCGTGCTCACCCGCTCCGACACCTACGCCGACGCCCTCGCCGGCGCGCCGCTGGCCTCCGACAAGGGCGGCCCGCTGCTGCTCACGTCCCGCACGGCGCTGAACCCCGAGGTCGCCGCCGCGATCAAGGACGTCCTCAAGCCCGGCGGCACCGTGTACCTGCTCGGCGACGGCAACGCCCTGTCCAGCGGCGTCGAGGACTCGGTCAAGGCCCTCGGCTTCCCGACCCGGCGCGTGTTCGGCGCCGACCGCCTCGGCACGGCCGTCGAGATCGCCAAGCTGCTGCCCAGCGCCAGCACCGTCTCGGTCGTCAACGCCTGGAACTTCCCCGACGGCCTGGCCGCCGGGGCCCTCATGGGCGTCGTCGACACCGACTCCAACCACAGCATCGGGGCCGTCCTGCTCAGCGACGGCACCAACCTCGGCCCCACCACCCAGGGCTACCTCTCCTCGCGCACCTTCGACACCAAGCTCGCCGTCGGCGGCGTCGCGGTGACCGCCGTGCGCAAGTACCAGACCGGCTGGGCCGAGCTCGCCGGCCCCGACCGCTACGAGACGGCCTCCCTGGTGGCCAAGCAGTTCACCTCCAGCGCCTTCTTCAAGGACTCCACGACCGTCGTCGGGGTCGCGACCGGCGAGAACTGGCCCGACGCCCTGTCCGGGTCGGCGCTGCTGGCCTACGCCGGCGGCCCGATGCTGCTCACGGCCAAGAACTCGCTGCCCGCGAGCACCAAGAGCGCCATCGACGTCATCAAGGCCGACGCCGCGACCAACGGCAAGACCATCGAGGACGTCCTCGTCTTCGGCGACCAGAACTCGGTCTCCGACGCGGCGTACAACCAGATCGTCTCCGCCGTCGGCTGAGTGGTCGTCGTCCTCTGCGCCGCTCCTCAGCGGCGCAGGGGACGGGCCCGCCCGGCCCTCGTCGCGCACGACTGCGTCGGAGCGTCGAGGCCCGGTCGACCCCGTCGCGCCGCCTCGTCGCCGGCGCGTCCTCTGCGCCGCTCCTCAGCGGCGCAGGGGACGGGCCCGCCCGGCCCTCGCCGCGCACGACTGCGTCGGAGCGTCGAGGCCCGGCCGGACCCGTCGCGCCGCCTCGTGGCCGGCGCGCGAACCCTCTGCGCCGCTCGTCAACGGCGCGCGTCAGCCCTCCTGAGCAGGCCCGTCACCCTCGCGGTGGCGGGCCTGTTCCGGTGTCACGGCCTCGTCGAGCGCCAGGCGCCGCGCGAGCTGCGTGACGGTCTCCTCCAGCGCCTTCGAGCGCCGGTAGGACGACACGACGAACCCCAGGAACGCGATCACCAGCCCGTACAGCAGCAGGTCCGCGCCGCGCCCGACGCCCACGACGTTCGCGACGGCCGTCACCGCGGTCGGCACGAGGATGCTGGCCACCGCCAGCGCCACGAGCGCCGCCAGCAGCAGCCGCCGCACGGCCTGGTGGCGGGCGCCCGCGGTGCTGCGGACGAGGAACACGCCGACGACGAGCACGACCGCGATGAGCAGGACCTGGATGACGAGCACGACGACCCCTAGCCCAGCAGCGTTTCGACGAGGATGTTGACGCTGTTCAGCAGCGACTGGCCCTTGGAGCGCGAGTAGTCGGTGTACAGGACGTGCACGGGCTGCTCGGCCCAGCGCAGGTCCGAGCGGCCCACCTGGTGGACGATCTCGCTGGCGTGCGCCATCCGGTTGTGCCGGATCCGCAGCGCCGCCGCCCCGGCCCGGGAGAACACCCGCAGACCGTTGTGGGCGTCGGTCAGCCGCATGCCCGTCGTCCGGTTCGTGTAGACGACGGCCGCGCGCAGCACCACCCGCCGCAACGGGTCCAGCTCCGTCCGGCCGTCGAGGAAGCGGGTGCCGAACACGACGTCGAGGTCCTCGGCGTGCAACCGCACGACCATGGCGGCGGCGTCCTCGACGCGGTGCTGGCCGTCGGCGTCGAACGTCACCACCGAGCGGGTCAGCGGGTCGCGCAGGGCGTAGGCGATCCCCGTCTGCAGCGCCGCGCCCTGCCCGAGGTTCACGGCGTGCCGGACCACGACCGCGCCCGCGGCCTCGGCCTGCTCGGCCGAGGCGTCGCTGCTGCCGTCGTCGACGCACACGACGTGCCGGAACGTCGTGCGCAGCCCGCGCACGACGTCGCCGATGACGGCCGCCTCGCAGAACAGGGGCACCACGACCCACGTGTGGTCGAACCCCGGAGCGGGACGCTGCGGGGTGGGCGCGGGGGAGTCGGCTGAGGTCGTCACGGCCCGTCCATCATGGCCGGTCCCGCGACCCGGGTCGTGCATCGGCGAGGATGACGCGCGTGAAGTCCCTGCTGTCGACGGTCCGCACGCTGCTCTCGCTCCTGCCGGCCGGCAGCTCGCGGTTCGTGGCGGTCTACTGCACCGCCCAGGCGCTGCTCAGCGTCTTCGACGTGGCCGCCCTCGGGTTGCTGGCGGTGCTGCTGCCCGCCGCGGTCAGCGGGAACGGGCAGCTGGCCCTGGCCCTGCCGGTCCTCGGCGACCGCGTCTCCACGGTGCAGCTCATCGTCCTGATCTGCGTCGCGAGCCTGCTGCTGGTCGTCAAGTCCCTGACGCAGCTCGCGCTCGTGCGCTGGGGCGTGGTGCGGTTCGCCGAGCACGAGGTCGACGTCGCCGACCGGCTCGTACGCGCCTACCTGTCCGCGTCCTGGGCCTACCGGCTGCGGGCCTCCTCGGCGCGCGCGGTCCGCACGGTCGACGAGTCGCTGAACCAGGCGTTCAACGGCTTCCTCATGCCGTTCTCCAGCCTGGTCGCCGAGGTCGCCTCCCTCGTCGCGGTCGGGGTCGTCGTCCTCGTCGCCGCGTGGCAGACCGCGATCGTCGCCGCCGTCTACTTCGGGCTCGTCGCCGTGCTCCTGTACTCGGTGATCGCCAAGCGCGCCGCGGCGGCGGGCCGGCTGGCGACGTCGGCCAGCGTGGACACGATCCGCCTCGTGCAGGAGTCGTTCGCGACGACCAAGGAGATCACCCTGCGCGGGCGCGGCGAGCAGCTCGCCGGGGTCGCGCGCGAGGTCCGGGCCGGCAGCTCGCGGGCGCGCGGGATGGCGTTCTTCTACTCCGTCGGGCCGCGGTTCGTGCTCGAGGCCGCGCTGCTGGGCGGCTTCCTCGTCGTCGGCGGGGTCGCCGTCCTCACCCAGGGGGTCACCGAGGCCGTCTCGGCGATCGGGCTGTTCGCCGTCGCCGGGTTCCGCGTCGTGCCGTGCCTGACGCGGCTGCAGTCGGTGTTCGCCACCATGCACGCCCACGAACCCAACGCGCACGAGGTGCTCGACGCCCTGCGGGAGACCGGAGCCGCCGGCCCGACCCGCCCCGAGTTCGCCCCGGTCGACCCCGCGGGGCTGGCCGCGGGGGCCGTCGAGATCGTCCTCGACGACGTGACGTTCACCTACCCCGGCAGCGACCGGCCCGCCCTGGACGGGGTCTCGCTGCGCGTCCCGGCGGGGGCGCGCGTCGCCGTCGTGGGGCGCTCGGGGTCGGGCAAGTCGACGCTCGTGGACGTCGTCCTCGGGCTGCTGGAACCCTCCTCGGGCCACGTGCGGGTCGGGGGCCACGAACTGTCCGACGTCGTGGCCGCCTGGCGCGGCCGCGTCGGCTACGTCCCGCAGGAGGTGGCGCTGCTCGACGCCGACGTCGCCGCGAACGTCGCGCTGTCCTGGCGCCCGTCCGACGTCGACGTGGCGCGGGTGCGCGAGGTGCTCGACGCGGCCCAGCTCACCGACGTCGTCGCGGGCCTGCCGCAGGGCACCGCCACCCCCGTCGGGGAGCGGGGGCTGCGGCTGTCGGGCGGGCAGCGGCAGCGGCTCGGGATCGCCCGCGCCCTCTACACCGACCCGACGGTCCTCGTCCTGGACGAGGCGACGTCCGCGCTGGACGCCTCCACCGAGGCCGCCGTGACCGCCACCGTCGCGGGGCTGCACGACGACGTGACGGTCCTCGTCGTCGCCCACCGCCTGGCGACCGTGCGCGACTGCGACGCCGTGGTGCTGCTGGAGGCCGGGCGGGTCGTCGACGTCGGGACGTTCGACGAGGTGGTCGCGCGGGTGCCGGACTTCGCGGTGCAGGCGGAGCTGTCGGGCCTGACGGGGGCCCCGGGCGCCTGAGGTGTGCGCCGGCTCTGGCTCCACCCGCGGTGCATCGTGGGAAACGGGCCGATCCGGACCGTTCCCGCCGGTGGGGCCAGAGCCAGCGCACGCAACCGTCCCGTCAGGGCAGCTCGGTGCGGACCCTGCGCAGCTCCGCGACGGCGGCGTCGATCAGGTCCTCGTCCAGCGTCCCCGCGCTCTCGACCCGCACCTCGTTGCGGCCCGGTTCCCGGGCGAACACCGTGACGGTCACCGTGCCGAGGACGGGTTCGGGCTCGGGCGGCCAGTGCGTCGTCGTGTCCGGGGTCCCGTCGTCGAACGACAGGGTCAGCGTCGAGGTGAACGCGCCGCTGCGGTCGTCGACGACGGTCGTCCCCGGGGTCCGGCGAGGGGGCCCGTCGGCGGGCCACGCGCGCAGGACCCGGAACCGGTAGCCGTCCTGGTCCCGCACCGCCTCGAAGGTGAAGGCCAGCTCCTGACCGACGCGGGGACCGTCCCCCACCGCGAGGGCCGAGCAGTGCACCCAGCAGCCGCCGGGGGTCTGCGGGCTGTCGACGACGCCCCAGCCCTCCTCCTCGGCCCAGCTCCGCAGGACTCCGCGCGTCGTCACGCTCCGAGCATGCCCGTCCGCAGGCGGTCGAGGACAGCGGGATCCACGCGCACCCCCGCGAGCTGCAGGGCCGTGAAGGCCGCACCGCCCAGCGCGCCGAGCTGCGTCGGGACGAGCTCGGCGCGCGAGCCGGCGAGGGCGTCGCCCAACCGCACCCGGAACGCGGGGTCCTCGGCGAGCGAGCCCACGCACCCCACCGGCACCGGGTCGACTCCCGTCAGCGGCGCGAGCAGCAGGACGCCGGTGGCGGTGGCGTCGGCGAGGCTGCGCAGGGCCCGGTCCGCGACCGGGGAGGAGCCGGCGAGCGCGGTCACCGCCGGGGCCAGGTCGCCGTAGCGCCGCTTGACGTCGTTGTACCCCGACTCCGCCAGCGCCAGCAGCCGGGTCCGCAGGTCCGGGCCGCCGAAGTGGTCCTCGACCCGGGCCCGCAGCCCGGCGTCGGCGGGGTCGGCCGGTCCGGTCAGCAACCGGTGCACGGCGTCGAACACGACGTGCCGCGCCCCGCCCGCGTAGTGCTGGAACTGCCCGCTCTCGACCTCCCGGCCGTCGACGTCGATCGCCAGGACCATCGACCCCGTCCCGGCGACCACGACGACGCCCGCCCGGCCCGCGAGCGCCCCGCGGTGGGCGACGACCGCGTCGTTGACGAAGACCGTCGGGCACGCCAGATCCGGCAGCGGGTAGAACGCGCGGGCCTCGTCCGCGGTGAGACCACCCTGGTTCGACCCCGCGCGGGCGATCCCCGAGACCCCGGCGGCGAACGCCCGCGCGCCGGCGGGGTCGAGCCCGTCCAGGGCGGCCGCGACCGTGCCCGTGAGGTTCGCCGCGGCCGTGTCGTCGTGCTGGTGGGCGCCGCCGGGACCGGTCGCGCTCGCCAGGAGGCGGCCGTCGAGGGCGAAGCAGCCCACCCGGGTCCCCGTGCCGCCGGAGTCGACGGCGAGGACGAAGTCGAGGCGTCGTCGGCTCACGGGCCGACCCTAGAGGTTCTCCCGCGCCCACACCGCGGCCGCGGTCCGGCCGCTGACCCCGAGCACGCGCAGCACCTTCCCGACGTGCACCTTGACGGTGTGCTCGCTGATCCCCAGCGTCCGCGCGATCTGCTTGTTGGCCAGTCCCTGCGCGACGAGCCCCAGCACCTCGCGCTCGCGCTCGCTGAGCCCGGCGGCCGGGTCCTGAGCCCGCCGGGAGGGCAGCAGCGCCCGCGTCACCCGCGGGTCCAGGGGGGCGTGCCCGGCGGCCGCCGCGCGGACCCCCGCCAGCACGTCGCGCGGTTCGGCGTCCTTCAGCAGGTACCCCACGGCTCCGGCGTCCAGGGCCCGGCGGACCTGCGCCTGGTCGATGAACGACGTCAGGACCACGACGGCCGTCGAGGGCAGGACGGCCAGCACCGCGGCCGTGGCGCTCACCCCGTCCACCCCGGGCATCGACAGGTCCATGAGGACGACGTCCGGTGCCGTCGCCGTCGCGACGTCGACGGCCTCGGCGCCGTCGGACGCCTCACCGACCACGACGAGGTCCTCCTCGGCGGACAGCAGCGCGACCAGACCGGCCCGCACGAGCCGGTGGTCGTCGACGACCAGCACCCGGATCACCTGGTCCACGAGGTCCGCACCTCCAGGGCCCATCGGGTCCCCGCGCCGGGGGCCGTGGCCAGCAGGAGCCGCGCACCGGACTGGCGGGCCAGGTCGGGCAGCAGCCGCAGGCCGAAGTGGCCCTCGTCGGCGGCCCCGGTCCGGGTGCTGGCGTCGAAGCCGACCCCGTCGTCGGCCACCTCCAGCCGGACCCCTTCGGGCCCGTAGTCGAGGTGGACGCCGACGGTCGTGGCCCGCGCGTGCCGGACGGCGTTGCGCACGGTCTCCTGCGCCACCTGGAACACCAGCCGTTCCCCGGCCTCGTCCAGGCCGCTGGGCAGCCCCGGACCGGGCAGGCGCAGGTCGAGGGCCAGCCCGTGCGAGCGCACCGAGTCCGCCAGGTCGCCCACGGCCGCGGCCAGCCCCGCGCTGGACAGGCTCGGGGGGTAGATGTCGACCAGCAGCGAACGCAGCCCCGCGATGGAGTCGCGCACGACCGACGCCGCCCGGTCCAGCGGTGCGGCCAGCTCGGGGTCCCCGCCCGCTCGCGCCGCCGACGCCGACACCGAGTACGAGGCCGCCACGAGCTGCTGCACGACCCCGTCGTGCAGGGTCGCCGCGATCCGCCGGCGCTCCAGGGCCGAGGCCCCCACCGCGTCCTGCAGCAGGGCCTCGCGCTGGGACTGGCTGCGCCGCAGCCGGTCCAGCACCGTCAGCAGGAGCGGGACGAGGAGCACGACGAGCAGCAGCAGGCTCGTCACCAGCAGGCCCGCGAAACTGCCCCACAACTGCCCCGTGCGGGTCGTGACCTGCGAGTAGCGCGTGTACGTCTCGAACAGCAGCGGCTGCGCGCCCGGCGTCCACACCGGCCGGTAGACCTCCAGGAGCTTGCCGCGGCCGCGTTCGAACTCGTTCTCGGGACGGGTCAGGTCCGTGACCTCGGCCTCCAGGCGGGGTTCGGTCAGCGCCTCGAGCTCCTCGTCCTCCAGCGCGAACGTCCGCCCGACGAGGCGGGGTTCGTCGGAGTACACGACCCGCCCGCCGGCGTCCCACAGCTTGACCCGCACGAGCGCGTCCGTCGTCAGGACGCGCTCGCGCACGACCGCGTCCAGGCGCGCGCGGGCGGGTCCGGCCGCGGCCGGGTCGGGGGACAGCAGGTCGTCCTCGAGGACGCCCTGGACCACGGACTCGGCCAGCAGGTCGCTGACCTGCGCCGCCGCGTTCACCGCCTCGCGCTCGGCGATCTGCCGGGCCAGCAGCAGGCTCGCGCCCGCGACGACGACGAGCACGACGACGGCCGTCGCGACGACCTGCGTCACGAGGCGCCGGCGGCTGAGGCCCTCGACCGCCGCCGCCCGGGGCGTGCCGTCGGCCAGGACCTGCCACGGCGGCGTGCTGACGTGCTCCACCCTGCGAGTCTGCCCCGGGCGGCGGGGATCAGCGGTCGCCGCCGCGGTCGTCGCCGCCGCGGTGGCCGCGGTCGTCGCCCCCCCGGTCGCCCCCCCGGTCGCCCCCCCGGTCGTCGCCGCCGTGGCGGCCGTGGTCGTCCGCGGTGGCCGGGGCGGTGCTCCTCGGGGTGCTCCCCCCGGTGCTGCCCGCGGCGGTGATCCGGTGGTCGGCGGTCGTGCCGTCGTCGGAACCGCGACCCCGGCGGTCGCCGCCGTGGTCGTCCGTGGTCGGCGCAGCGGTGGGGACGGACGTGGGGACGGACGTGGGGACGGCGGTGGGGACGGACGCCGGCACGGACACGGGCCGGGGCGTCGTGCGGTGGTCGGCGGCGGTGCCGTCGTCGGAGCCGCGACCCCGGCCCCGGTCCCCGCCGTGGTCGTCGACGGTCGCGGTGGCCGAACCGGTCGCGGTGGGGGGCAGGGCCGTCGCCACCGCAGCCGGCACCTGCACCGGGACGCTGCGGCTGAGAGCGGGGTTGCCGGTCAGGCCGAGGACCGCGGGCACGACCGCGGCGGTCGCCGCGCCGGCCACGAGGAGGATGCGCTTCACGAGAGGTTCCCTTCGTCGTCTGTCGGACGGCTCCATGGACTCGCGGGCCCGGTACGAGCGGCAATCAGCTCTTGGTGCTACTACCTCTCCTCCCGCCACCGGCCGCGGCACGAGCGAGCGCCGGGTGCGGCGCGTCGATGATCACCTGGCCGGTGGGTAGGGTCACCGATCGTGTCGACGCTGGTCCGCATCGCGACGCGGACCTACCCGCCGGACGTGGGGGCCGCGCCGTTCCGCCTGCGTGCCCTCGCCCGCGCGCTCGTCGCGCGCGGCTGCGAGGTCGAGGTGCTCACCACCACCGGGCGCCCGGTGCCCGACGACCCCGGCGTCCGGACCCGCCGCGCGCCGGTCCTGCGCGACGGCCACGGCGTCGTGCGCGGCTACCTGCCGTACCTGTCCTTCGACGTCCCGCTGACCGCGCGGCTGCTCACCGGCCGCCGCCCCGACGTCGTCGTCCACGAGCCCCCGCCCACGACCGGTGTCGTCACGCGCCTGACCTCCCGGCTGCGCGGCACCCCGTACGTGTCCTACCTGCCGGACGTGTGGTCCCAGGGGGCCGTCGCGGCGGGCGCCCCCCGGCCGGTCCTCAAGGGCGTCGAGCTCGCCGAGCAGCTCGCGCTGCGCGGCGCCGCCCGGGTCCTGGCCGTCACCGCCGGCATGGCCGACGAGGTCGTGCGCGGTGGGGTCGACCCCGCGCGGGTCCGCGTCGTCGGCAACGGCGTCGACGTCGAGGTGTTCCGTCCCGCGACTCACCCCGCGGCCGGACCCGCTGCGGGACCCGCCGCCGCCCGGGGTCTGCGCGTCGTCTACAGCGGCACCATGTCCGAGTGGCAGGGCGCCGAGGTCCTCGTGCGCGGCTTCGAGCTCTTCGCCCGGCAGCACCCCGACGCGCGGCTGACGATGGTCGGCGGTGGCGTCGACGTCGCGCGGCTGCGGGCGCTGGCCGTGCCCGGGGTGGACCTGCCCGGCACCGTCGCGCCCGAACGCGCCGCCGCCCTCCTCGCGGGCGCCGACGTGGCGCTCGCCTCCCTGGTGCCCGGGACGGGGTACGACCTGATGTCCCCGACGAAGATCTTCGCGGCCACGGCCTGCGGGACGCCCGTGCTGTTCGCGGGCGTCGGCAGCGGCGCCGACGTCGTGCGCGAGCACGGTCTGGGGTGGGTCGTCGACCACGACACCCGCGCCGTCGCCGACGCCCTCGGGCTCGTCACGACCCCGACCCCGCAGCGACGGGACGCGCTGCGGCAGTGGGCGCTGGCCCACGGGTCCCTGGCCGCCGCCGCCGAGCGCGCCGCCGACGCCGTCCTGGAGGCGGTGTGAGCGGGCGATGAGCGTCATCACCGGCGGCACCCCCGCCGGGGACGTGCTCACGCTCGCCGTCGCGGCGCTGTGGGTGCTCGTGCCCGGGGCCGCGGTCCTGCTCGCCGGCGGCGTGCGCCGCCCCGCGCTGCTCCTGGGCGCCGCCCCGGCGACCAGCGTCGGCCTGTCCACCCTCGCCGCGACCGCCACGGGCCTGACCGGGACCCGGTTCTCCTGGTGGACCGTCCTGGTCGCCACCGCCGTCCTGGCGGGGGTCTGCGCCCTCGTCCGCGGCCGGCGCACCGCCCCCTTCGAGGACGGCCGGACGCCGCGCGGTCCCGCGATCGCCGCGGGTGCCCTCGTCCTGGCGGCCGCCGCGACGACGTGCGAGCTGTTCCGCCGCGGCCTGGGCACCCTGGCGACCCCGTCGCAGGAGCACGACACCATCACCCACACCCTGGTCACCGCGCGGATCCTGCGCACGGGGCAGGCCGCGCCGTGGAAGGCGCAGGCCCTCGACGTCGTCACGGGCGACCCCGCGCGGTACTACCCGAACGGCCTGCACCAGTGGGCCGCGCTCGTCGCGCAGACCCGCGGCGTCGACGCCGTCAGCGGCCTGAACGCCACGAGCGTCGTCGTGCTCGCCGTCGTCCAGACCCTCGGGCTGCTGGCCCTCGCCGCGACGGTGCTGCCGCGCCGGTGGCTGCCCGCGGGCGGGGTCGCGGCGGTCGCGGCCTCACTGGCCTACCAGCCGCTGCAGGCCATGCACCACGACTCCGGCGCGCTGCCCAACGCCGCCGCGATCGCCTTCGCCCCCGGCGTGATCGCCCTGCTGCTGCCGCCCGCGCACCGGCCCTGGCGAGGGGTGCTCGCGATGGTGCCGGCCGTGGCGCTCGCCGCCGCCGGGGCCGTGACCGTGCACCCCTCGGCGGCCCTCACCGTCGGCGGCGGGTTCCTCGGCGCCTGGGTGGCGCAGAGCACGCTCTCGACCCTCTTCGGTCCCGTCCCGGAGGCGCAGGGTGTGCGTCCGACCCCGGAAGGACGCTCGCGCGGGGTCCGGGGTGTGCTTCGCGCGGGGTGGGGGTGGCGCTGGATCGCGGGGCTCGCGCTCGCGGGGGCGCTGGCGGGGGCGCTCGTGGGGGCCTCGCTGCTGCAGGCCGCCTCGGCCGGCGGCGGGTCCAGCTCGCGGTTCGCGCGCGACATCCCCGTCGAACCGCTGACCGCCGCGCTGCACCGCGTCCTGGCGCTGCCGATGCAGGGCGGCATCGACCCGACCGCCACCCACGAGCAGTGGTGGCTCGCGGTCGCCGTGGTCGCCGGGGCGCTGCTGGCCGGGCGCAAGGCCGCGGCCGTCCTGGTCTGCTGGGCCGTCTGGTCCGCGATCGCCGTCGCCTACCTGATCGGCGCCCACGGCCCGCTCGTCGACCTCGTCTGGGACTCGGCGTGGAACTCCTACTACCGCGTCGTCGCGCACGGCAGCCCGTGGGCCTGGCTGCTGGCCGGGGTCGCGGTGGCGCGCCTCGCGGAGACGTTCGCCCGCCGCGCCGACGCGTGGGTCGCCGCCGCGCTGGGCGCCGTCCTGCTCGCCGGGGCCGGGACCGAGGCCCTGCCCACGGAGGTCCGGGCGCTGCGCGAGCGCTACGCCGCCCCCGCCTACCAGCGCGTCGACACCGACGACCGGGCCGCCGCCCGCTACCTCGCCGCCCACGTCCGGCCCGGTCAGCGCGTCCTGAACTCGGGCAACGACGGCTCCACCTACGACTACGTCCTGGAGGGTGTGCCGGTGATGGCGACCACGGCCGTGCCCACCACCGCCCAGCCCGACCTGCGGACCCTCACCCGGGACCTGCGCGCCATGACGCCCGAGGTCCGGGCCCTGCTCGCCCGCTACGACGTCGCGTACGTCGTCGTCGACGCCGACGCCCCCGGCCTGCCGCTCACCCCCGCCGACGCGGTGTTCTTCGGCGTGCCCGGCTACGCCGTCCCGCCGGGCCTGAGCGACCTCGACGCGGTCGCGGGGCTGCGCCGGGTGTTCACGAGCGGGACCGTGGGCGTCTGGGAAGTGCTCGGGCAGGGGAGCGGCGCGTGACCTGGCACCCTGTGGCGGTGCCTTCCGAACCGCGGGTGATCGCCGTCGTCGTCGCCTGGGACCGGCGTGACCTGCTGCTCGCCGGCCTGGACGGCCTCGCTGCGCAGACCCGCCGCCCCGACCTCGTCGTCGTCGTCGACAACGCCAGCTCCGACGGGTCCGCCGAGGCGGTGCGGGAGTGGGCGCGCCGGGACGACCTGCCCGTCGACCTCGTCGTGCTGCCCCGCAACACCGGCGGCGCCGGGGGGTTCGCCGCGGGCCTGGCCCGCGCCGTGCACCGGCACGGCGCCGACGCCGTCTGGCTCATGGACGACGACACCGTCCCCCGCCCCGGCGCCCTGGAGGCCTCGCTGCGGGCCCGGCGCGAGACGGGGTCCGCCGTCGTGGCCAGCCGGGTCGTGTGGACCGACGGGCGCGAGCACCCCATGAACACCCCGCGCGAACGCCCCGGGACCTCGGCCGCCGAGCGCGAGGACGCCCGCGCCGCCGGGTGCGTGCCGATCCGCTCGGCCAGCTTCGTCGCCGTGCTCCTGGACGCCGCCGCCGTGCGCGCCGAGGGCCTGCCCGAGGCCGCGTTCTTCCTCTGGAACGACGACTTCGAGTACACGACGCGCCTGCTGCGCACCCGCCGCGGGGTCTCCTGCCCGGCCAGCGTCGTCGAGCACCGCACGAAGACGTTCGGGTCCAGCGACGCCGACCCGGGGGAGCGGTTCGTCCTGGAGGTGCGCAACAAGCTGTGGACGTTCACGCGCTCGCGTCCTCTCGGCGCCCGCGACGCCGCCCTCTACGGCGGGGCCACGCTGCGCCGCTGGGGCCGCACCATCGCGCGCTCGCAGCGCCGGGACGTGCTGGTCAGGGGCCTGGTGGACGGGCTGCGGCAGGGGGTGGGCCGTCCCGAGCCCACCGCGCACGTGCTGCGCGACCTCGGCGAGGTGTCCGAGGACGTGCGCGCCGTCGAGCTCGCCGCCGGCCGCCCCCTCACCCCCGCGATCGAGGGATCCCCGGCAGCGATCAAGGACGAACCAGTCCTCGATCGCGGTGATCTGGTCCTCGATCACCGCGGGTCGCCGCGGTTCTCCGTGCTGCTGCCCGTGTGGGCGCGCGACGACGCCGAGCAGCTGCGGCGGGCCGTCGCCAGCGTGACCACCGACCAGACGCTGCGCCCCGACGAGGTCCTCGTCGTGCGCGACGGCCCCGTCCCGGCCGACCTGCAGAAGTCCCTCGACGCGCTCGACGGCACCGACGGGGTGCGCGTCCTGGCCCTGCCCGTCAACGTCGGTCTCGCCCGCGCCCTGGAGGAGGGGCTGAGGCACTGCACCTTCGACGTCGTGGCCCGCATGGACGCCGACGACGTGAGCCTGCCCGACCGCTTCGCCCGCCAGCTGCCGCTGATCGCCGCCGGCGCCGACCTCGTCGGGGCCGGGCTGCTGGAGATCGGCGCCCACGAGGACGACGTCGTGGGGCGCCGCGTCCCGCCCACGGGGGCGGCCGAGATCGCCCGGTACGCCCGGTTCCACGACCCCTTCAACCACCCCACGGTCGTCTACCGGCGCAGCGCCGTCGCCGCCGCCGGCGGCTACCGCGACCTGGACCTCATGGAGGACTACTGGCTGTTCGCGCGCATGATCGCCGCCGGCGCCCGCGTGCAGAACCTGCCCGAACCGCTCGTGAAGTACCGCGTGGGAGCCAGCCCCGACGCCGGGTCCTACGCCCGGCGCGGGGGCCTGCGGCTGTTCCGCTCCGAGCTCACCCTGCAGCGGCACCTGCGCCGTGAGGGGTTCACGACCCCCGCGCAGGCCGTCCGCAACGTCGCCGTCCGCGGCGGCTACCGCTTCGTCCCCACGCGCGTCCGCACGATCGCCTACCGGGCGCTCATCGCCAGAGGAGGTGGGCGGTGACCGCCGTCACCGACACGCAACCCCCCGCCGACACCCGGGCCGCCCAGCGCCTGCCCGAGGTCCGCTCCATCACCGGGCTGCGCATCGTCGCCGCGGTCTGGGTCCTGCTCTTCCACTGGAAGTTCACCCCCCTGCCCGACTGGCAGCGCGTGCGGGCGTTCCTGACCCCGGTCACCGACTCCGGCCACCTCGGCGTCGACCTCTTCTACGTGATCTCCGGCTTCGTCATCACGCTGACCTACCTCGACAAGCTGGGCCGGCGGCCCTCGCTGTCGGGGTGGTGGCGGTTCTGGTGGGCCCGCGTCTGCCGCGTCTGGCCCGCCTACGCCGTCGTCGTGGTCCTCTTCGGGTTCTGGCTGCTGTGGCGGCGCAGCGTCGACCCCGCGTTCTACGCCTACCAGGGCGTGCAGCCCTCGCTGCGCTGGACCGCGTGGGTCGAGCAGCTCCTGCTGGTCCAGCTGTGGCACCGCCCCGACTTCGACGGGGCCAGCTTCGTCGGCGCCACCTGGTCGGTCTCGGCGGAGATGGCCGCCTACGTCGCCTTCCCCGTGCTCGCGCTGGTGCTGCACCGGCTGCGGCGGCTGCCGTGGTGGTTCCTGTTGCTGGGGGCCGTCGCGCTCATGGCCCCGGCCGCGCTGCGCAGCTACCAGACGGGCGTCATCTACTGGGACTACTCCTGGCTGGAGCGGATCTTCACGTGCTTCGGCGCCGGGGCCCTCGTGTGCCTGGCGGTGCGCAAGCTGCAGGCCGGGCCCGTCTCGGCGCAACGGGCCGCGCTGTGGGCCCCGCGCGTCGCGTGGTTGCTCGTCGTGGAGTCGGTGCTCGTCGTCGGGTGGGCCGCGGGCCGGCCCTACGACCGCTTCGCCGTCGTCGCCGTCCTCTTCCCCCTGCTCGTGGGGGCGCTCGCGCTCACCGACCGCGGCCCGTCGGCGTTCCTGTCCCGGCCCGCGGTCGTGCTCGGCGGCCGGATCTCGTACAGCGTCTACCTCGTGCACGTGCCGGTCTACGAGATCTTCTGGACCTTCCAGAAGACCGTCCCGCAGATCGCGCCGGGCGGTCCGTGGACGAGCTTCCTCGTGCCCAACCTGCCGATCGTCGCGATCGGGCTCGGGTGGGTCCTGTGGAGGTTCGTCGAGGAACCCGCCCGCCGCCGCCTGCGGCGCGTGAGCCTGGCGCGACCCGTCCCGCGTCGGTGACCGGGCGCGGCGCGCGGGACGGCTACGCTGACGCCACCATGCCCGAGCACAGTGCTGCCCAGACGACACACGCGGAGACGGAGCGAACGAGGGTGACCGAGCAGTGAACGCAGACCTCGTCGTCGTCGGATCGGGCTTCTTCGGGCTCACCGTCGCCCGCCAGTGCGCGGAGGACCTGGGCCTGAAGGTCCTCGTCATCGACCGCCGCCACCACATCGGCGGCAACGCCTACTCCGAGGCCGAACCGGAGACCGGCATCGAGGTGCACCGCTACGGCGCGCACCTGTTCCACACCTCCAACCAGCGGGTGTGGGACCACGTCAACCGGTTCACGAAGTTCACGCCCTACGTGCACCGCGTGTTCTCGACCTACCAGGGCGGCGTCTACTCGATGCCGGTCAACCTGCACACGATCAACCAGTACTTCGGCAAGGCCCTCGGTCCCGACGCCGCCCGCGCCCTCGTCGCCGAGCAGGCCGGCGAGATCGACACGGCGGCCGCCGAGAACTTCGAGGACAAGGCGATCTCCCTCATCGGGCGCCCCCTGTACGAGGCGTTCTTCAAGGGCTACACCGCCAAGCAGTGGCAGACGGACCCGAAGAACCTGCCCGGGGCCACCGTCACGCGCCTGCCCGTCCGGTACAACTACGACAACCGGTACTTCAACGACACCTACGAGGGCCTGCCCGTCGACGGGTACACCGCGTGGCTGGAGCGCCTGGCGGACCACCCGAACATCGAGGTCCGGCTCAACACCGACTTCTTCGACCCCGCGCAGCAGGTCCGCAAGGGCAACGTCGAGGGCAACGTCCCGGTCGTCTACACCGGCCCGGTCGACACCTACTTCGGCAACGCCGAGGGCGAGCTGTCCTGGCGCACGCTCGACTTCGAGCAGGAGGTCCTGCCCGTGGGGGACTTCCAGGGCGCGCCGGTCATGAACTACGCCGACGAGGACGTGCCGTACACCCGGATCCACGAGTTCCGGCACTTCCACCCCGAGCGGGACTACCCGAAGGACAAGACCGTGATCATGCGGGAGTTCTCCCGCTTCGCGGTCGCGGGCGACGAGCCCTACTACCCGGTGAACACCCCCGAGGACCGGGCCAAGCTGCTGGCCTACCGCGACCTCGCCTCGCGCGAGGCCGGGGTCCTGTTCGGGGGCCGGCTGGGCACCTACAAGTACCTCGACATGCACATGGCGATCGGTGCGGCGCTGTCGATGGTGGACAACAAGCTGACGCCGCACTTCAAGGACGGCGCGGCCCTCGTGGCCGGTGGGGTGGACGCATGACTACGGTGACGCACGGCAGCGACCTGCAGCTCGAGGGCTCCGCGGGCCTGGCCCCGGACGACGGCGTGTGGCGCGAGGTGCACCGCATCGTCTTCCCGTCCAAGGCCGACATCGACGTCCTGCCGCTGTACGTCGACTTCTCGCAGTCCGAGGGCTACGCCTCGGCCGAGTCCGACAGCATGGAGTTCGTGGGCGCCGGTGTCGCCGAGTCCGACACCGAGGCCGCCGGCAACCGCCGCAGCCTCACCGTCCCCTCCGGCAAGCGCTACTCGCTCGGGTCGTACTTCAACGCCTTCCCCGCCAGCTACTGGCGCAAGTGGACCCGCGCCGAGGAGATCCGCTTCGACGGCACGTTCACCGGCTCGGGGACCGTCACGCTGTTCAAGTCCAACGCCCGCGGTGCGCGCCAGCGCGTCACGTCGTGGCGCGTGGAGGGCGAGGCGACGCTGTCCGAGGAGCTGACCCTCGCGCCGTTCGCCGACGGCGGCTGGTACTGGATCGACGTCTCGGGCGGCTCGGAGCCGCTCACCCTCGTCGAGGCCGCGTGGAGCGCGCCCGTCGCCGACGCCCCGGCCGGCAAGGCCTCCATCGGCGTCACGACGATGAACCGGCCCGACTACTGCGTCAAGACGCTCAACGCGCTCGCCGCCGACGCCTCGGTGCTCGAGGTCCTCGACGAGATCGTCATCGTCGACCAGGGCACCCAGCTCCTGCGCGAGCAGGAGGGGTTCGACGAGGTCGCCGCCCTCCTGGGCTCGAAGCTGCGGGTCATCGAGCAGGCCAACCTCGGCGGCTCCGGCGGGTTCGCGCGTGGCATGTTCGAGGCCGTGCGCGGCGAGCGCAGCAAGTACGTCCTGCTCCTGGACGACGACGTGAACATCGAGCCCGAGGGCATCGTGCGGGCCGTGCAGTTCGGCGACGCCTGCCGCAAGCCCACCCTCGTCGGCGGGCACATGTTCGACATGTACGACCGCTCGGTCCTGCACACCCTCGGCGAGTCGGTGAACCTCTACCGGTTCTTCTGGGGCCCGGCCCGCGGCCTGTACCACGGCCACAACCTGGCGGCCTCGAACCTGCGCCAGACGCCGTGGATGCACCGCCGGGTCGACACCGACTACAACGGCTGGTGGATGTGCCTCATCCCCGTCGAGATCGTCCAGGAGATCGGCCTCGCGCTGCCGGCCTTCATCAAGTGGGACGACGCCGAGTACGGGCTGCGGGCCATGGAGCACGGGTACTCCACCGTGTCGCTGCCCGGGGCCTGCGTGTGGCACGTGTCGTGGAACGACAAGGACGACACGATCGACTGGCAGGCGTACTACCACGAGCGCAACCGCTTCCTGGTGGCCCTGCTGTACTCGCCGTACGAGCGCGGTGGCCGGCTGTTCCGCGAGAGCAGCTACACCGACGTCAAGCACCTCATCTCGATGCAGTACTACGCGCAGACCCTGCGCAACCGGGCGCTGAGCGACCTGCTCGAGGGGCCCGCGCACCTGCACCGGACCCTGGCCAGCACCCTGCCGGCGATCCGGGCCGCGCGCGCCGAGCACCCCGACGCGCAGGTCCAGGCCGAGCCCGACGCGTTCCCGATCCCCAAGCGCGGCAAGCCCGCGCACAAGGGCAAGGAGCCGAAGCCGCCGAAGAAGGCCACCCTGCTGCCGTGGGCCGCGCAGGCCGCCCTGCGCCAGCTGCGGCCGGTCAAGCCCGAGGCCACCGAACGTCCCGACGCGACGCTGGCCGCCGCCGAGGGCAAGTGGTGGGAGCTGTCCCTGTACGACTCCGCGGTCGTGTCCATGGCCGACGGCAAGGGCGCGGTCTGGTACCGCCGCGACGCGAAGAAGTTCCGCTCGCTGCTGGCCGAGTCCGCCGACCTGCACCGCCGGATGCTCACGTCGTGGCCGCAGCTGCGCGCCGCGTACAAGGCCGCGCTGCCGGAGATCACGTCCATGCAGGCGTGGGCGGACACCTTCGGCGTCGACCTGAGCGCCCCGCACACCGCGAGCGCGGGGGAGAAGGACTGACGGTGGCCACCTCCGCCACGACTGCTCCGCTGGTAGCCCCGGGCCACGGCTCGGGGCTGCTGGACGTCGTCCGGTACCGGTACCTGCTCAAGCTCCTGGTCCGCAAGGAGATGCGGGTCCGCTACCGCGGGTCCGTCATGGGCCTGCTCTGGTCCTACGTGAAGCCGGGCGTGCAGTTCGCCGTCTTCTACTTCGCGATGGGCGAGTTCCTCAAGCTCAACCAGAGCGTCCCGAACTTCGCGGTCTACCTGTTCTCCGGCATCGTCGTCATCAACTTCTACACCGAGGCGTTCGGCAACGCGACGCGCTCGGTCGTGGGCAACGCACCGCTCATCAAGAAGATCTTCCTGCCGCGCGAGCTGTTCTCGGTGTCCTCGGCGTGGGTGGCCGCGATCCACTTCCTGCCCCAGCTGATCGTCCTGCTGCTGGCGTGCGTCGTCACCGGCTGGCGGCCCGGGCCCGTGCAGATCCTCGCCGGTCTGCTCGGCTTCGCGGTCGTGGCGGTCCTGGCGGTGGGGCTCGGGCTGCTGTTCGGCGCGATCAACGTGCTGTACCGCGACTTCGAGAACATCGTCGACCTCCTGCTGATGATCGTCACGTGGACCTCCCCGGTCCTGTACGACTGGCAGAAGGTGGCCGACGCCGTCGGCGGGCCGGGGTCGTGGTTCATGACGCTGTACCAGCTGAACCCCGTCACCGCGGCCGTCGAGCTGTTCCACTGGGCCTTCTGGTACCCGACCGGCGACGTGCGCGCCGCGGCGGTCCCGCCGCCGCTGCCGCCGCACCTGCTGTGGTCGGGGCTGTGGGGGCTGCTCATCGCCCTCGCGCTGCTCGCGGCGGGGCAGTGGGTGTTCCGCCGCATCGAGGGCCGTTTCGCGCAGGAGCTGTGATGACCGTGACCGACGTGTCCAAGGCGACCACCACGACCGCCATCGAGGTCCGTGGCCTCGTGAAGGACTTCACCCTGCGCCACAACCGCTCCCTCAAGGAGCTGGCGATGGCGAAGATCCGCAAGCGGCCGATCTCGGACACGTTCCGGGCGCTGCACGGCATCGACCTGACCGTCCAGCAGGGCGAGTCCCTGGCCCTGCTGGGGTTCAACGGGTCCGGCAAGTCGACGCTGCTCAAGCTCATCTCCGGGGTCATGCGCCCCGACGAGGGCACCATCGGCGTCCGCGGCCGCATCGCCGGGCTCATCGAGGTCGGCGCGGGCTTCCACCCCGACCTGACCGGGCGCGAGAACGTGTTCCTCAACGGCGCCATCCTCGGGATGGACGAGGCGACGATCACCGCGCGCTTCGACGACATCGTCGCGTTCAGCGAGATCGAGCGGTTCATCGACACCGAGGTGAAGTTCTACTCCTCGGGCATGTTCCTGCGGCTGGCGTTCGCCGTCGCCGTGCACACCGACCCCGAGGTCTTCCTCATCGACGAGATCCTCTCCGTCGGTGACGAACCGTTCCAGAAGAAGTGCCTGGCCCGCATCGAGGAGCTGCGCGCCGAGGGCCGCACCCTCGTCATCGTCAGCCACGACCTGAGCATGGTCGCCAACCTCTGCACGCGCGGGGTGCTGCTCGAGCAGGGCCGCATCGTCGCCGACGACACCGCCGAGCGGGTCGTGGCCCGGATGCGCGGCGAGGGGTGAGCAGCGGCGTGAGCACCCCTGCGACGGACGAGGTGCGGGCGGTCCGCTCCGGCCGGCCCGTCTCGCGCGTCGGCGCCCTCGTGCCCGCCCTCGGCGTCGGCGTGCTGGCCGCCGCGACGTTCGCGCTGCTGCGGACCGCGCTCGTCGACGACGCCTACATCACCCTCGCCTACGCGCGGAACCTCGCGCTGCACGGGACGTGGGGCCTGCTGTCGGACGTGCAGTCGAACACCGCGACGTCCCCGCTGTGGGTCCTGCTGCTGGGCGCGGTGACGTTCGTCGTGCGCCGGCCCGTCGTGGCGCTCGGGATCCTGCACGTCCTCGTCGCCGTCGCCCTCACGCTGTCCCTGACCGCGACGGCCCGCCGCACGCGGCTGCCCGCGTGGACGGGTCCCGTCGCGGCCGTGGCGGTCGGGGTCAACCCGCTGCTGCTGAGCTCCGTCGGGCTGGAGTCGGCCTTCCTCGTCCTGCTGCTGTCGCTGCTGCTGCTGACGGCGGTGCAGGGCCGGGCGCTGCCGTTCGGCCTCGTCGCCGGGGCGGTGTTCCTGACCCGCATGGACGCCGGGGTCGTCATCGCCGTCGTCACGCTCCTGACCCCCGCGATCCTGCGCCGGGTGTGGGTGGCCGTCCCGGCGGCCCTCGTCGTCGTGCTGCCGTGGATGGCGTGGAGCTGGTTCGTGCTCGGCTCGGCCGTCCCGGACACCGTCGTCATCAAGACGCTGCAGAAGTCCTGGGAGCAGTACGACGTCACCAACGGCGCGCAGATGTACGTCGAGGTGTACGGCCTCACGGCCGTCCTGGCGTTCCTGCCCGTCGTGCTCGGCGGCATCGGCTGGTGCGTGCTGGCCGCCTTCGCGTGGACGGGCCGGCGGGCGCGGGACGAGGGGGCGCCGCGGCTGTGGCCGTGGCTCGTCACCGGGATCGCGGGCCTCGCGCACTACGTCGCGCTGTCCGCCCTCGGCGTGCCGCCCTACCACTGGTACTACGCCGTCCTCGTCGCGCTGTCGACGTTCACGGCCGTGGCCGCCCTCGGGGTGCTCTTCCGCAGCGTCGAGGTCCGGCCCGTCGGCCTCGGCGCCGGGCTCGCGGCCGTCGTCGTCCTCGTGGCCAGCGCGGGCGTCGACCTGCGCGCGGGCACGCCGTGGCGCATCGCGCCCATCCAGACCAACTGGGCCGAGCCGTCGCAGTACACGCAGGTCGCCCTCGGCGTGCAGCAGGTGCTGCGCGAGCGCGGCGGCCCGCAGCGCGTCACGTCGCCGGGGGAGGTCGGCCACCTCGCCTACGTGTGCGACTGCGTCGTGGACTACTTCGGCGACCCCGCCCGCGTGCAGCCGATGATCGACCAGGTCGAGTCCGAGGCCTCCCCGCTCGGCAAGCGGCTGCTGGAGTGGAACTTCACCCACCGCGACGCCGGCGCCGCCCCGGTGCCCGTCGCGGGGGACCTGTTCCGCTTCGACCGCGGCACCGAACCCCCCGCGGCGCGCGGCCTGCCCACGTGGCCGGTCACGACGACGTGGGACATGCCCCTGTCCGACATCGTCCTGCTCCCGGCGGGTGGTCTGTGAACGCAGTGCAACGGGTGGCGGAGCTGGACCTGGCGGTCCTGCGCGCCGTCCAGGAGAAGGTCGCCCTTCCCGGCGCCGTCGGCGTGGCGACGGGTCTGTCGCACGCGGGCGAGCACGCCGCGGCGTGGATCGGGATCGGCGCGGTGGGGTTCCTGGTGGACCGCCGCCGGCGGCGGCAGTGGGCCGTGGCGACCGCCTCGGTCGTCGCTGCGCACGGCGCCTCCGTCGTCCTCAAGCGCGTCGCCCGCCGGCACCGGCCCCTGGACCACCACGTCCAGGTCCGCGTCGGGACCCCCAGCCGCTGGAGCATGCCCAGTTCGCACGCGACGTCCACGACGGCCGCCGCGGTCGCCTTCGCGCCGCTGCTGCCTGTGCCGACCTGGCCGCTGGTGCCGGCGATGATGGCCTCGCGCCTGGTCCTGGGGGTCCACTACCCCACGGACGTGGCCGCCGGTGCGCTGCTCGGGGCGGCGACCCCCGTCGTGGTCGGGGCCGTCGCGCGGCGGATCGCGGCGTGACGGTGACCGAACGGCCGACGTCGGTGCTGCCCGCCTGGCTGCGGGCCATGCGCCCCCGGCAGTGGGTGAAGAACGTCCTCGTCCTGGCGCCGGTGTTCCCCGCCGGCGCGCAGGTCGGGCTCGACACCCTCACCGGGGTCGGCGTCGCGTTCGTCCTGTTCTGCCTCGTCTCCAGCGCGATCTACCTCGTCAACGACGCCAAGGACGTGGAGGCCGACCGGGCGCACCCGCGCAAGAAGTTCCGGCCCATCGCGGCCGGGGAGCTGCCGGTGCGCACCGCGGTCGTCCTCGCGGTGGTGCTGGCCGTCGTCGCCGTCGGCGGGGGCCTCGTGTGGCAGCCCATGCTGGGGGTCGTCCTCGCCGTCTACTTCGCGATCCAGCTCACCTACTGCTTCGGGCTCAAGCACGAACCCGTCCTGGAACTGGCCTGCGTCGCGTCGGGGTTCCTGCTGCGCATGCTCGCCGGGGGCACGGCCGGGGACATCCCGCTGTCCGGGTGGTTCCTGCTGACCACCGCGTTCGGGTCGCTGTTCATGGCCGCCGGCAAGCGCTACGGCGAGGCGCGCCGCGGGGAGCTCACGGGTGAACCCGTGCGCCGCGTCGTGCAGAAGTACACGACGACGTACCTGCGGTTCGTGTGGACGCTGGCCGCGACCGTCGTCGTCACCTCGTACGCGCTGTGGGCCATCGAGGTCCTCGTGCCGCAGTCCGGGACGCACCTGGCCACCCTCACCGTCGTCCCGTTCGTCCTGGCCGTGCTGCGCTACGCCATCGACGTGGACAAGGGCAACGCCGAGGAACCCGAGGAGATCGCGCTGCACGACCGCGTGCTGCTGGTCCTCGCCCTCGCCTGGTGCGCCTCGCTGCTGCTGGCGGTGTGGCTGTGATCCGGGCCGTCACCCAGCACCACCGCTTCGGCGAGGTCGTCCGCTTCCTCGTCTCCGGCGGCATCGCCTACCTGGCGGACCTGCTGGTGTTCAACGTCCTGCTGTTCGCCGGGGTCGGGTCGGTCTGGTCGAAGGTCGTCTCCAGCGTCGTCGCGATCTTCATCGCCTTCCTCGGGTCGCGGTACTACACCTGGCGCGACCGGCGCAGCGAGCACCCCGGGCGCGAGTACGCGATGTTCTTCCTGTTCTCCGCGATCGCCGCCGGGTTGCAGCTGCTGTGCCTGGCGATCACCCACTACGGGTTCGGCTGGACGTCGGTGCTGGCGGACAACGTCTCCGGCAACGTCGTCGGGATGGCGATCGCCATGGTGTTCCGCTTCTACACCTTCCGGACGTTCGTCTTCCCCGCCCGTGCGCAGCCCTAGGCCCCTCACCGCCGGGTTCTGGGTGCCCGCGGCCCTCGGGGTCGCGCTGGCCGTCGCGCTCGTCCTCAGCGGGCTCGGGCAGGAGGCCTGGCAGCGCGGCTACGACCTCGCCGTCTACCGCGACGGGGCGCGCGACCTGCTCGCCGGCCGCGACGTCTACCTGCGCGAGACCTACCGCGGCCACTGGTTCGTCTACCCCCCGTTCGCGGCCGTGCTGTTCCTGCCGCTCGTGCTGCTGCCCGCCGCGGTGGACCTCGTCGTGTGGGACGCGGTGCTCGTCGCCGTCACGGTGTGGGCGATGCTCCGGGTCACCCGCGCGGTGGGGGCGGCCGGCGGGCTCCTCGGCGGGCTCGGCGTCGCGTTCGTCGCCCTCAGCGACCCGTTCCGCGAGGCGCTCGTGCTGGGGCAGGTCAGCCCCCTCGTCGTCGTCGGCCTCGTCGTCGGCTGCCTGTACGGCGGGCGCGGGGGAGCGGTGCTCGCCGGGTTGTCCGGCGCCGTGAAGGTGACGCCCGCGCTCGTCGTCGCCGCGGTCGTCAACCGGCGCGCGCGGTGGTGGTTCGCCTCGGCCGTCGCCGTCGTCGGGGCCGCGGCCACGCTCGTCGGGGTCCTCGTCGCGCCGCGCTCGGCGGCCTCCTACTTCGGGTCCCTGCTGTGGGACTCCGCGCGCGTCGCCGCGCCGGGCACCACGACGAACAACTCCCTCGCGGGGGCGTTCGCGCACGCCGGGCTGCCGACCTGGCCGGCCACGGTCCTGTCCGTCCCGCTGGTGCTGCTGGTGGTCTTCGTGGCGTGGCGCTGCGACTGGCTCGAACGGCAGGACCGGCTGCGGTACGGGCTGCTCGTCTCGCTCGTGACCTGCCTCGTCTCGCCCGTGACGTGGTCGCACCACGCGCTGGCCGCCCCGATCGCCGCCGTCGCGCTGTTCGCGTGGGGGCGGTTCCGCCCGCTCGTGGCGCTGGCGGCCGTCCCGTGGCTGTTGCCCGTGCTGCACTGGGGCGTGGCCGCCGCCGAGACCCGGCCGGTGTCGCTGCTCGTGCTCGTGGTGCTGCTGGCGCTGCCGCGGCGCGCCCGCGAGGTCCCGGCCTGACGGTTCCCCTCGCGCGGGTGGACCACCAGCGCACCCCTCCCCGCGCGAGGCACACTTCGGGCCCTCAGAACATCGTTCTGAGGGCCCGAAGTGTGCCTCGCGCGGGGAGGGGAGCCAGAGCCGGCGCACGCGTCAGGCGCGCGCGACCTTCCGCGTCACCGAGTCGAAGCTGAGCGTGCCGCCCTGGAACGTCTGCGTCAGCGTCGAGCCGTTCCACTGCTCGTCGCCGGTGGGCATCCCGAGGGGCCCGTTCTCCCAGCCCTGCGCGGCCCACGCGTCGTAGACCGCGCCGCGCACGGCGTGGGCGCCGGTGGCCGGGCCCCAGTAGATCGACCCGCCCTGGAACTTCGTGAAGAACCCCCGCCCGTTCGGCAGCGCCGCGTCGGAGGTGGTCGGGAACCCGAGGCCGGTCTCCCAGCCGAGGGCGGCCCACTCCCGCAGGATGTCCCCACGCACGGCGTGGGCGCCGGTGGCCGAGCTCCAGTAGACCGAGCCGCCCTGGAAGTGGGTGTACGTCCCGCGCCCGTTCGGAGTGCGGGTGTCGCCGGTGGTGGGGAAGCCCATCCCGTTCTCCCAGCCGAGGCGGGCCCACTCGGCGCGGATGGCGCCGCGCACGTCGTGCGCCCCGGTCGCGGGGGACCAGTAGATCGAGCCGCCCTGGAAGTGGTTGTAGAAGCCGCGCCCGTCGGGGGTGCGGGCGTCGCCGCTGGTGGGGAAGCCGAGACCGTTCTCCCAGCCCAGCCGGGCCCACTCGGCGCGGATGGCGCCGCGCACGTCGTACGCGCCGGCGGCCGAGGCGTAGATCGAGCCGCCGGCGAAGTGCTGGTAGGACCCGAGGTCGTTCGGGGTGCCCAGTTCGGCGCTCGTCGCCGGGCCGAGGGCGCCCTTGAGGGCGGCCGCCTTCTGCTGGACGGCGCTGGTGACGGAGAACCAGTCCGAGCGGGTCCCGCCGAGCTGGCGCAGCTTGTTCCCGGTGACCGCGACGGTGCCGTTCGTGCAGACGAGCTTGGCCGTCGTGACGCGCCCGCCCCAGTCGCCGCGGCCGTCGCGGCCGGTCACGACGATCGTCTGCGCGGACCCGCCGGCGGCGCACCCGGCGTCGAACGCCGAGGCGGGGACCGTCGCGGACCAGTTCGCGACGCTCTCACCGGCGGCGGCCCCCGGGCCGGAGAACGGGTCCGCGGCGGCCTTGAGGTAGGGCTTGGAGCCGGCGACGGTCCAGCCGCCGTTGGAGGAGGAGAACTGCGTGAAGGCGACCTGGCCGTCGTAGGCGCGGATCTCCCCGGCGGTCGCGGCGATGGCGGCGTCGGTGGAGGCGGGGGTGGTCCAGGTGGTGACGCCGTTGCGGTCGCGGGTCTCCGCCCCGCGGTACACCTGGCAGGCCGTGGTGTCGCAGATGTCGGTCTGGGCCTGCGCGGACAGCACCGACAGCGCGTAGCTGCGCGCGGCGACGGACTGGGCCTTCAACGCCTCGGCGTGGAAGGACGAGGGGGACTCGGCGGGTACGACGCCGCGCAGGTACGTCTCCAGCGGGACGTCGTTGACGACCGTGAGCTTGGGCCCGCTGACGATCCGGATCACACCGCCGTACCGGACGAACGTCCCGTCGCCCTTCTGCAGCAGGACGCCGTCGGGGCCGCTGACGGTGACCGTCGACCCCCAGCCCTCGCTCCAGCCGTTGTCGACGGCGCCGGTGAGCCCGGCGCCCGCGGGGGCGACGACGAGGCGCTGGCCGGGGGCGACGACGTTCTGCGACCCTGAGATCGTCAGGGCCGCACCGGTGGGTGCGGACACGGCGACGGCGGCGTTCGCGAAGGCGGTGAGGCCGACGCGCAGGGTCTGGTTCGCGCGGTTCGCCACGGTCGTGCCGGGGTAGTAGAAGTCGAGGATCGTCCGGTAGGACTGACCGGAGAGCGCGCGGGACTGCGCGCCCCACTGCGACATCCCGATGCCGTGGCCGTAGCCGTGGCCCTGGAAGGTGAACTGCCCGCCGACGGCGGGGCGCACCTCGGCGGCCTGCGCGGGCAGGGCCGTGAGGGTTCCCGCGGCGAGCGCGACGGCGGTGGCGGCCACCGCCCGGGAGAGGCGTCGACGGTTCACGGGTTTCCTCCTGGTGCATCGGTGCGGTCGAGCGAGATCGAGGTGGTGCGGCGCTTGGCGTCCCAGGTGATGGACCCGCCCTGGAAGTCGAGCTGCAGCCCGCCGGGGACGGCGCGCTCCTCGGCGACGGGGAACCCGAGCGGGCCGTTCTCCCAGCCCTGCCCGGCCCACGCGTCGCGCAGGGCGCCGCGGACGGCGTGCGCCCCCGTGGCCGGCGACCAGTAGACCGAGCCGCCTTCGAAGTGCGTGTAGTACCCGGCCCGGCGCGGGGTGCGCGTGTCGTTCGTCGTGGGGAAACCCAGCCCGTTCTCCCAGCCGAGCGCGGCCCACCGGTCGCGGATGGCGCCGCGCACGTCGTGGGAGCCGGTGGCGGGGGAGGAGTAGATCGAGCCGAACTGGAAGTGGCTGTACGCGCCGGGGCGGCGCGGGGTGCGGGTCTCGTCGGTCAGCGGGACCCCGAGGACGGCGACGCCGCCGAGGGCGTCGAACCGGGCGCGGATGCCGCCGTGGACCTCGCGCACCGGGGTGGTGGGGGAGGAGTAGACGGTCCCGTAGTGGTAGTCCTTGCGCGACACCCCGGACTTCGACACGGTGCGGGCCGCGCCGAGGTCACCGCCGAGGACCGAGCGGGCCCCGCCGAGCGCGAGCCAGTGCCCCTTCAGCGGGTCGGTGGTGCCCGTCCACCACGACGTCTCGCCCGCCGCCCCGGAGAACGTCAGCGAGACGTGGACGTGGTCGGTGTGCGGGTTCGGGCCGGTGTACGGCTGCCACCCGGCGGTGCGGTCGTACGCCTTCCAGACCTGCCGGTTCCAGATGACGTACATGACGCCGAGGCGCCGGGCGTTCGTCGCGTCGTCGGCCAGCAGCCAGGTCAGGAACTCGTTCGCCACGGCGGCCTGCGCGGGGTTCGCGGAGTCCAGCATCCAGTCGACGGCGCGGCCGTCGGAGTGCTCGGAGACGGGGACCCCGCTCGCGGGGCAGTCGCGGGCGGTGCCGACGGTCTGCTTCCCGTACGCCTCGCGCAGCAGCCGGGCCAGGGCCAGGGTCCCGGCCTGCGGTGCCCCGCAGGTGATCGGGGCCTGGTAGCGCGCGGCGTACGCGTCGACGTCCGCCGGCAGACCGGGGGGTTTCCCGGGCGCGGCCTGCGCGGAACCCGCACCGGCGAGGAGGCCCGCGATCAGGCCCCCCGCCAGTGCCGCCGCCGGCAGACGTCTCACGTCACTTCTTCTTCGCGGTGATCTGGTCGGTGGTCCTGCTCCAGGTCAGCGAGCCGCCCTCGAAGTCCACGCGGGTGCCGCCGTCGACGGAGTAGGCGTCCCTGGTCGGGAAACCCAGCCAGGAGTTCTCCCAGCCGAGGGCGCCGTAGGCGTCGAGGTAGTCGCCGGCGACGGCGTGCGCGCCCGTGGCCGGGGACCAGTACACGTTCCCCTTCTCGAAGACGTTGAAGTACCCCTTGCCGTTCGGGGTCTTCGTGTCGTCGATGGTCGGGAACCCCAGCCCGCGCTCCCAGCCGAGCGCGGCCCAGCGGTCGCGGATCGCGCCCGTCGTCCAGCGCGCACCGGTCTTGGCGGAGTAGTAGATGGACCCGCCCTGGAAGTGCGTGAACCACCCGCCGGCCGCCTGGCGGTCGCCCGTCACGGGGAAACCGGCGGGGCCACCCTCCCAGCCCATCGCGGCCCACTTGAGGCGGATCGCGCCGCGCACCTCGTGCGCGCCGGTGGCGGGGGACCAGTAGATGGAACCGCCCTGGAAGTGGTTGTAGAAACCGCCCTTGGCGGGGGAGTCGTCGGTCGTGGGGTACCCCAGGCCGTTCTCCCAGCCGAGCTGCCCCCACAGCGCCAGGATCGCGCCGCGGACCGTGTGCGCGCCGGTGGCCTTGGACCAGTAGATCGCGCCGCCGGAGTAGAAGCGGTAGGAACCGGACCCGTTCGGGGTGTCGTTCTCCGGGGTCGTCGGGCCGCCGATGTTCCCCGCGCCGCCGATCGCCTGGTACTTGGCGTCGATCGCGGTGGTCGTGGCGCCGCCGAGGAGCTGACCCACGCGGCCGCGGATCCAGTCCATCTTCGTGAAGCCGACGTTGCCGGGGCAGGCGGTGTAGCCGACGTCGCGGTGGGCGTTGATCGTGCGCAGCTTGACCGTGGTGCCGGGGGAGTACTTGGCGGTGCCGCCGCCGGCGGACGTGAGGTAGGCGACGCCGTCGGCGGGCAGGCCGTACGTGGACAGCTTCCAGGCGATGACCTGGGCGACGGACTCGAGGCAGGCGGCGCTGGGGGCGACGGAGGTGAAGTCGCCCATCATCGACACGCCGAACGTGTCGAGGTTGAAGCCCCCGGCGTGGGCGCCGATGACGGGCTGGGTGATGCCGCCCGCGCGGCCCTCCCAGATGCCGCCGAAGCGGTCGACGACGAAGTTGTACCCGAGGTCGGACCAGCCGAGGGAGACCGTGTGGTAGCGGTACATGCCGCGGATGACGGAGGGGACCTCGGCCTGGCTGTAGGTGCCGCCGTCGGCGGTGTGGTGCACGACGCAGGCCTTGATGGTGTCGCTGTAGCTCACGCCGCCCTTGCGCAGGGACTCGTCGGCGCCCCACTGCGCGCGGGTCTTGATGGCCGGCTGCGGCAGGACCCGGGGGGAGGCCTTCGTCGCCAGGGGCTGGGCCGCGTCCAGGGTCCGTCGGGCCAGGGTGGTGCTCTCGCCGGCGTCGACGAGCTGCAGGTGGGCGTCGTGGACGTCGGCGCTGGGCAGGCGGACCTGGACGGTCGCGCCGGTACCGAGGGCGCCCACCCACAGGGGGTCGGACGCGGTGACCGAGCGTCGTCCCTCGGCGGTGTCGGGGTCGGGTTCGGAGTCGTTGAGGGGGACGTCGCGCCAGGTCGTCCAGCTCCCGGTGGCGGTCTTGACCCGCAGGGAGACGGTGTCCGTGCTGGCGCCGGAGGGGAAGGTGACGCCGATCATGTGGCCGCCGTCGACGTCCACGGAGACGGTGGTGAGGCCGGTGCCGAGGCCGTCGGTGGACAGCAGCGACGCCGACCGCTGCTCGCCGAGGGCGAACGCGCGGGTGGAGCCGGTGACCTGGAGGTCGCCGGAGGTCAGGGCGCTGGCGGAGGTGTCGCTGCCGAGGAGGACGGCGCCGGCGACACCGGTGCCGACGGCGCTGGAGATCAGGGCGCGGCGGGACAGGGGGGTCTTGACGGACCGCATCGGGCTCGTTCCTCTCTGGCAGGGGCAGTGCTCACGGTGCGTGCGGGTCAGACCCACACGGGTGAACGCTCGGCCTCGGCATCGGCGCTTCGACACCGGACCTTGAGCGTGTCGCTGCTGGCCCGTGCCTGTCTCGTCACGCAAAGTAGGGGACGATGCCTGTGGTGTACAAGGTGCGTGAGTGCACAAACTCGTAACACCTCTGTGGTCACTCGTTCACTCTACGTCACAATCGGCACGTACGCCCCAGATCTGAACCCCACTCCCGTTGTCCGCCAAGCACAGAGCCCCCGGCCCGCAGGGGGCTCGGAGGGCTCTGTCAGGCAATCTCCAGCTCTCAAGGAGATCACTCTGAGTAATGATCAGCGTGCGCGGACGACACCCAGCTGGGGACCGCCGAAACCCGGGAAGATCGTCGACAGCGACCCGGCCCCGCACCGCTTCTGCAGCACCTCGCCGATGATCGCCCGGTAGTCCGTGGTGCCGGCCAGGTCCCCGTCGACCAGCCGGTCCGCGCCCAGGCCCGGCCACACGCCGTGCACGCGGCCCCCGACGACCCCGCCGCCGAGCAGCAGGACCGCGTTGCCGTGGCCGTGGTCCAGGCCGCCCGAGGCGTTCTCGCCGACCCGGCGGCCGAACTCCGACAGCGTCAGCAGCGTCGTGGACCCGAAGGCCGGCCCCAGGTCCGTGGCGAAGGCCGCCAGTGCCGAGGACAGCTCCGTGAGCTTGTCCCGCATCCAGCCGCCGTCCACGCGGCCCAGGCCGGCGTGCATGTCCCAGTCGCCGTAGTCCAGGGCGATGACCTGCACGGGGGCGCCCGACTTCTTCAGGATCGCGGCCTGGGCCATCGCCTTGCCCAGGTCGGTGCCGGGGTAGGTGGCGCCGTTCGCCGGGCCCGCGGCGGCGCCCTTGAGCTGCGCCACGTTCTCCATGGCCGTGATGAGGGTGGTCGCCGGGGCGCCCACCTCGGGGCGGGCGCCGGTGTGCATGCGCCGCAGCGCCGCGTGCCACGTGGGCCGGTCGTCGCCGGGGCCGATGAGGTTGAAGTCCTCCAGGGACGTCATCGTCGTCTCCTGGTTCGGCCCCGCGAACGAGCGCGGGGTCTGGTTGGAGAAGCCCACCGCGTTCAGCACCGATCCCGTGCCCAGCGAGCCGAGGGTCCGGTCGATCCAGCCCGTGCGGACCGAGCTGCCGGGGGCGGCCAGCTCCATCTGCTCCATGGCCGCGAAGTGCGAGCGCGTCGGGTCCGACTGCCCGACCGCGTGCACCACGCCGAACGTCCCGTTCTTCCAGAAGGGCACGAGCGGGGCCATCGCCGGGTGCAGGCCGAACATCTGGTCCAGCCCGAGCAGCGAGGCGCGCGGGACGGCGATGTTCGGGCGGTTGGCGTAGTAGGCGCCGTCACCGCCGGGGACGACGGCCGACAGGCCGTCGAAACCGCCGTGCAGGCTCAGGACGACGAGGGTCTCCCCGTTCCAGCCCGCCCCGGCGAACGACACCTGCGTCGAGACGTCGCCGACGGTGTAGGTGGTCGCCCCGACGGCGGCCGCGGCCAGCGCGGCCCGCAGGACCGAACGGCGCGAAACCAAGCGCGAGCCCTCGTCGCAGCCGCAGTGCTGGGGGTTCTTCGACACGGCGGGTCCTCTCAGCGGATCGTGAAGGTCGGGGAGTCGAGCGTCAGCGCGACGAGGTACTGCAGGTTGTTGCGGATCCACGGGTCGTTCGCCGAGCACGCCTGCCCCTCCGAGCGGCCCGCGTACAGCAGCAGCCCCGCCTTCTCGTCGGCGGTCGGCTTCTGCCCCGTGATCCGCACCCCGAGGGCGTCGACGAGCGCCCCCCACGTCGAGGGGATCGAGGGCAGCAGCTGCAGCGCGGGGGTGAACTGCAGCTCCGGCGGGTACCAGCCGGCCGCGAAGTCCATGTGCCGGTTCCAGCGGTTCAGCGTCCCGCTGGGCGACGTCCACGCCGCGGCGACGTCCGGGTAGCCGTTGGGGGCGGCCCACCCCATCGGGGCGTGACCCTGGTCCAGGACGTGCCAGAAGATCTTCGTGATCCCCTCCACGCCGCTGGTCTCCATCCGCGTGCCGAGGGTGCGCAGCGTCGCCACGTAGTCCTCCTGCGGCGTGCGGACCTTCTGGCCCGCCGACGCCCAGAACTCGGCGGAGTCGAACAGCGCGCGCAGCACCGGGACGATCTGCCCGCCGGTCTGCAGCCAGGTGCGGGTCATCGCGTCCAGCAGCGTCGCCGGCGGGGTGTCGGAGACGAACCGCGTCGCGAGCTTCAGGCTGATGCGGCGGGCCGTCAGCGGGTGGACCGCCAGCCAGCGCAGGTAGGCGTCGATCCAGCCGCCGCCGTCGGCCGGCGCGTGCGGCGGCACGACGAAGCCGAAGATCGTCCGGCCGCCGCCGTCGTGACGGTTCGCGTCGAAGACGGCGTTGCCGCGGGCGTCGATCGTCAGCCCCGTCAGCAGCCGCGCGGAGTTCTTGACGTCCTCCTCGGAGTACCCTGCCTCGACGCCCAGGGTGTGCAGCTCCATCAGCTCGCGGCCGTAGTTCTCGTTCGGGTGCTGGGCGGTGGAGCTGGCGTTGTCCAGGTAGATCAGCATCGCCTGGTGCCGCGCGGAGGCCACCAGCATGTCCCCGAAGCCGCCGAACGCGTGCCGGCGGACGACGTTGCGGTCGTAGTCCTGGCGGCAGCCCCAGACCTCCGAGCTGGGGTTGGTGACGTTCAGGACGTTGTTGAAGACGTCGACGACGACCTCGAACAGCTGCCGCTCGCTCCAGATCTGCCGGGCCAGCGTGAGGCGGCCCGTCGCCAGCATCGCGTTCCACCCGGTGGCCGCGTACCCGCCGCTGATGAGGTCGGCCGCGCTGCGCCAGTAGAAGGGCATCCGGCCCGCGAAGGCGTCCACGGCGCCGTCGTCGACGGTGCCGGGGTTCAGCTGGCGGTCGATCCAGGCCGCGGTGCCCAGGCGGGCGACCTCGGCCAGCGCCGCGGGGGTCGGGCCCCAGGTGGCGCGGCGCAGCAGGTGGAGCTGGGCGGCGGCGGACTCGTGCGCGAACGGCGTGGGGGCCGCGCGGCGGCTGCCCCGGGAGACGACGGGCGAGGTGGGCACGGCGCTCCTTCGGCACCCGCGCCCCGGAGCTTGAGCCGGACGGGTGACGGCACGACCCCCCTCCACCCCCGCGATCGAGGACTCCCGCGCCGTGATCAAGGAGAACCGTCGCTCAGCACCGCCGTTCTCCTTGATCGCGGCGCGGGAGTCCTTGATCGCGGGGGTGGGGCGGGGCAGGACTTGACCTCAAGCGCTTGAGGTCTGGTCTCGTGGTCCCCGTGACCACGTGGACGATCCAGGACGTGTCGCGGCAGAGCGGCCTGCCCGAGCCGACGCTGCGGTACTACGAGGAGGTCGGCCTGCTCGGGCCGATCCACCGCGACGAGCGCAGCGGGCACCGCCGCTACGCCGACGGCGACCTCGACGACGCGCAGGTGCTCGCGTGCCTGCGGGCCATGGGCATCGGCATCGAGGACATGCGGACCTACCAGGCCAACCGGTCCCGGGGCCGGGCCGCGGCCGCCGAGCAGCGCGACATCCTGCTGCGCCACGCCGCCCGGGTCGAGGAGCAGATCGAGACCCTGCGCGTCCACCTGGACTACCTGCGGGTCAAGGCCACCTTGTGGCAGGCCCGCGACCACGGCGACCCGGTGGCCGAGGAGGCCGCCCGGGCCGCGCTGCACGACGTCCTCCCCCGACTCCAGGAGACCTTCCGATGACCACCACCACCCTCGTGACCGGCGGGACCGGGTACCTCGCGACCCGCCTCGTCGCCGACCTGCTCGCCGCCGGGACCGCGGTCCGCACGACCGTCCGCACGCTCGAGCGGGCGCAGGAGGTGCGCGACGCCGTCCGCCGCGCCGGGGTCGACGACGGCGGGCTGTCGTTCGTCCAGGCCTCGCTCACCGACGACGCCGGCTGGCCCGAGGCGCTCGCCGGGATCGAGGAGGTGCACCACGTCGCGTCCCCGATGGTCCTGACCGACGACCGCGACGCCGTCGTCGTCCCGGCCCGCGACGGAGCCCTGCGCGTGCTGCGCGCCGCCCGGGACGCGGGGGCCCGCCGGGTCGTCCTGACGTCGTCCTTCGCCGCCGTCGGCTACTCCCCGAAACCCGTCCGGGAGTACGACGAGGACGACTGGACGGACCCCGCGACCCCGGGCCTGCCGGCCTACCCGCTGTCCAAGGCCGTCGCCGAGCGGGCTGCGTGGGACTTCGTCGAGCGCGAGGGCGCGGGCCTGGAGCTCGTCGCGCTGAACCCGACGTGGATCGCCGGGCCGACCCTGACCGCCGCGGCGCGCTCGTCGCTGGCGTTCTTCACGGGGATGCTCGACGGCACGCTGACGTCCGTCCCGCGGCAGCGGTTCGGGATCGCCGACGTGCGGGACGTGGCCGCGGCGCACGTCGCGGCGGCGCGGACCGCCGCCGCGGCCGGTCACCGGTACCTGCTGCTCGGCGACGGCCCGACGATGACGTTCCGCGAGGTGGGCGCGGTGCTGGGGGTGGACCTGGCAGAGGCCCCGGGGGAGGACCCGGCGCCGCTGGTGATCCACAACGACCGTGCCAAGCGGGACCTGGGGTTCGCACCGCGGCCGGTGGTCGAGACCATCACCGACACGGCGCGCAGCCTGCGCGAGCTGGGGCTGGTCGCGGCCTCTCCCGTCGAGGCGTAGCGCGGGAGCACGCGGACCGGGGCGTCGTCGAGAGCGTGCACGGACTCTGCCCCCACTGCACGACACGCCGGTGGCCGTGGCGCGCACGTCGGCGTGTCGGGCGGTGGAGGCAGAGTCCGCGCACACCGCGGCCGCCGCACGGGGGTCAGCCCGTCAGGACACCCGCCCCGTCGCCGCGTCCCACCGCAACCGCCCGCCCTCGAAGTCCGAGGCCCGCCCGCCGGGGACGTCGTACTCGTCGGAGACCGGGAAGCCGAGGGGGGAGTTCTCCCAGCCCCGCGCGGCCCACGTCCCCCGGATCGCGCCGAGCACCACGTGGGGGGCGTGGCCGTCGCGGCGGTAGATCGACCCGTGCTCGAAGTGGGTGAAGCTGCCGACGCCGCCGGGCAGGTTCGTGGTGTCGGCCGTGGGGAAGCCCAGGGCCGACCACTCCCAGCCGAGCGAGGCGTACTTGCCGGTGTGCGAGCCCCGGACGACGTGGGTCCCCAGGGCCGGCTGGTGGTAGATCGACCCGTGCTCGTAGTGCCGGAACCGGCCGCCGCGCAGGGCGTCGCCCTCGGCGCTCGTCGGTGCGCCCAGCAGGGCGGCCACGGTGGCGTGCTTGCGGGCGATCGGCGAGGACCCGCCCGGGGAGCCCTGGAGCGCGGCGACGCGGGCGCGGACGTCGTCCATCCGCGTGTACCCGACGTCGCCGGGGCAGGCCGTGAACCCCACGTCCCGGTGCCCGCTGATCGCGTCGATCGTCACCGGCTGCCCGGCGGCGAAGCGGGACGAGCCGCCTCCGGAGGCCGTGAGCTGCGCCCGGCCGCGGGCGTCGACGCCGTGCAGGGAGAACTTCCACGCGATGACGGCCGCCACGGACTGCAGGCACGCGTCGGTGGGCGCCACCGCCGTGAAGTCGCCCATCATCGAGACACCGAACGTGCCGGTGTTGACCCCGGCCGCGTGGGCCCCGACGACGGGCCGGTCCAGCCCGCCCGCGCGGCCCTCCCAGATCCCGCCGAAGCGGTCCACCAGCACGTTGTACCCGAGGTCGTCCCAGCCGAGGGTCTGCGTGTGGTAGCGGTACGTGCCGCGGATGACGGCGGGCACCTCGGCGCGCGTGTAGCGGCCGCCGTCGGCGGTGTGGTGCACGATCGCGGCCCGGACCGTGTCGGCGACCGCGGGCTCGCCGCGGCGCAGCGACTCGTCGGCGCCCCAGTCCGCGCGCGAGCGGACGGCGGGCCGGTCCGCGCCCGCCGCGAGGTCGCGCCCCCGCGCGGGCCCCGGACCGGGGTCCACGACGGCCAGCCGCGCCCCCCGGACCCCCGACGGCAGCCGCACCTCGACGAGCGCCCCGCGGCCCAGCTCACCGGTCCAGACGGGGTCGGTGGCCCCGTCCTCGACCGGCAGGTCGGTCCACTCCCCGGGGCCCGACCCGGCGCGGGTGACGCGGACGGCGACCGCGGCCGGGACGGGCCCGTCCCCGAACACGACCCCGAGCATGCTGCCGCCGTCCACCCCGACGGCCACCGCGCGCCCGGAGGACAACAGGTCCCGGGCGCCGGACAGGTCGTGGGTGCGCACCCCGCCGGAGCCGAGGGCGTGCGCCGCGCCGGCGGTGAGCGGGACGCCGAGCGCCGCCAGCGCGCTCCCCGTCAGGGCGGCGCGCCGGGACAGGGGCGGAAGTGGTCGCACGTCCCGGAACGTAGGTGATCAGCGCGTTCCTGTGAGCGGAGTGCGACGCGGGTCACGTCGGACCCGCCGTCCCGGACCCCGGACGCCCCGGCCCGGCTCAGGCCGTGAGCCGGGCCGCCGCCAGGCGCAGCCAGTCCGGGACGAGGCTGCGCCAGTAGCCGGTGGTGTGGGCGCCGTCGCCGATCCCGCCGGCGGGCGCGGGACGGCAGGCGGCCCGGTAGCGCTCGGTCTGCTCCCGGAACGGGTCGTCGCGCCCGCACGAGACCGTCAGCGCGACGTCGCCCGTGCCCGGTCCCGCGACGAGGTCGCCCCAGCGCCGCCAGTCGCCGGGGTCGTCGAACGAGCCGGGCGAGGTGGCGCCCGCCGAGGCGAACAGCGCGGGGCTGCCCGCGCCCGCGGCCACGAGGGTGCCGCCGGGGGTGAACCGGCCGGCGACGGCCTCGCGCGTCAGCAGCAGCGCCCCGAACCCGCCCATGGACCAGCCCGCGACGGCCCACCGCGACAGGTCGAAGCCCGTGGCGGCCAGCCGCGGCCACAGCTCCCCGCCCAGCATCGTCAGCGGGTCGTCGCCGGCGGCGCGCGGGTGCCAGTACGCCGAGCCCCCGTCGACGCTGACCACCGCCAGCGGCGCGCCGCCGGCGGCGACGTGGGCGGCGAGGAACTCGTGCATCCCGAGCTGGGTGAACGCGGCGCGCGCGTCGACGCCGCGGCCGTGCAGGGTCAGCAGGACGGGCAGGCCGCGGGCCTCGTGCCCGGGCGGTGCCGACCAGCCCCACGTGACGTCCCGGCCGCGGGCCGCCGAGGCGAACGTCGCGTAGCGGGGGCCGTCCGCCCCGGCGGCCGGGACGGTCGCGTCGACCCGGCCGATCCCGAGCCGGCGGCGCACCGAGGACCGCAGCGGGTCGTCGAGGGTGAGCGCGCCGGCCCCGGCGAGGACGACGGCGCCCGCCGTGGCGGCGAGGACGGCGCGGCGCGCAGGACGGGGCACGTCCCCAGGGTCGTGCGCGGGCGGGCCCGGGGCGCCGGGACGCCGCCGTCTTCACCGGCTCTGCGCGGGACGCACGCGGCTCTCGCCGGGGCGCCCCCCGTCCTCACCCCGCGGCCGGGGTCCCCGTGTCCTTCAGGACGTACAGCTTCACGCTGAACGCGCGCTTCTCCTCGGTGGAGACGAGCTGGTAGTCCTGGTCCAGCAGCCGCTTCGTCTCGCGGTCCTCGGCCGTCTTGGTCACGACGGGGCCGACGCCGCCGATGACCCAGATCCGCCCGACCCCGGCCATGTGCCGCCACAGCTGCGGGGTCTGCACGGTCGTCCCGACGAGGGTCGCCGACTCGGTCGCGGTCCGGGCCAGCGCGATGTCGTCGAGCTGGGCGAAGTCCTCGGGGTACAGCTGCGTCAGGACCCGGTAGCGGTACTCGCCGTCGGGCAGGAACAGCAGCCCGTCCCCGGGGCGGGCGTTCAGGCCGACGTACTCGGCCGTGCCCCGCAGGTCCTCCGCGTGCCCGATGGTGGGGGAGCGGAACACGAACTGCATGTGCACCCCCGTCACGGCCAGGGCCCCCACGAGGGCGGCGGCCACGACGGCCGCGACCCGCAGCCGGACGGCGACCGTGACCACCGACGCCAGCAGCAGGGCCGTGCCCGGGGCCACGAACACGAGGTAGCGCGTCGTCCAGAACGGCGTGACCTGCGAGACGGTCCACAGCAGCGGCCAGGGCAGGACGCCCCACAGCAGGCCCAGCAGCACGAGGCGGCGGGCCCGGGCCCACCGCACCGCGACTGCGACCGCGAGCGCCGCCACGGCCAGCGCCGTCCACGACGACCCCAGCGCGAACAGCACGTGGCTGCCGAGCTCGGCGGGCGTGGGGCGCTGCAGGAAGGCGACCTGCCCGCTCTGGGCGTCCTGGGCCAGCAGCAGCGGGACCGACAGGACCACCCCCGTCCCGGCCGCGACCGCCGCCCGCCAGCGCACCCGGCGGCCGCAGGCCAGCGCCCAGCCGGCGTGCGCGACGAGCACGAGCGCGGCGACGGTGTTCAGGGCGACGAGCACGGGCACCGACAGGCCGTAGCCGACCCACCAGCCGGTGGAGCGCCGGCGCGCGGCCGAGGCCCGCACCAGCAGGTACGTCCCCAGCGTGGCGACGAGGGTGGCCAGGGCGTAGGGCCGGGCCTCCTGGGCGTAGCGGCTGACGAACGGCATCGACACGAACAGCGCCGCGGCGACCCCGCCGGTCAGCCGGGCCTGCCCGGGACCGACGGCGAGGGCCGCGGCCCGGCGGCCCAGCCCGTACAGGAGGGGGGCGGTCAACGACGCGGCGACGACCGAGATCCAGCGGGCCTCGACGATGTCGACGTCCGTGCCGAACAGGAGGTGGGCCAGGAAGTAGAACGGTGCGTGGACCAGGTCCACCTTCTGCACCAGCGCCCAGATCTGCCCGGTCGTGCGCGACGCCACCGCGATGGTGACGGCCTCGTCGCGCCAGGGGCTCGGGGTCCCGAGGCGCCAGGAGAACACGACCGCCGCGGCGAGCACCGACGCGAGCCCGGCGAGCACGTCGACCCGGTGGCGCACCGGCACCGGGGCCTGCTGGCCCGGGCGCCGTCGTGCGGCGGGGACACCGGCCGTGGTGGGCCGGGCGTGCGTGCTCGACAGGGTGACCTCGCGGTGGGGGTGGCTGTTCAGGCGGTGGGGCACGGGACCGTTCAGAGGGACAGCTTGCGGAACACCGGCGCCGGGACGTGACGCAGGGCCGACATGACCCAGCGCATCGGCTCGGGAGCCCAGACGGTCTCCTTGCCGGTGCGGACCGCGTCGACGGCCACCTCGGCGACCTGCTCGGCGGACACGGACAGCGGGGCCGTCTTGAGCCCTTCGGTCATCTTGGTGTGCACGAAGCCGGGCCGCACGACGACGACGCGCACCCCGCTCGGGCGCAGGGCCTCGCGCAGGCCCGTGAAGAAGGCGTCGAAGCCGGCCTTGGAGGAGCCGTAGACGAAGTTCGAGCGGCGGGCGCGCTCGCCCGCGACGCTGGACAGCGCGACGAGGACGCCGTGGCCCTGCAGCTTCAGCTTCGCGGCCAGGTGCACGCCCAGGTTGACGGGGGCGGTGTAGTTCACGGTCGCGACCCGCACGGCGGCGTCGGCGTCCTGCCAGGACACCTCGTTGTCGCCGAGGACGCCGAAGGCCAGGACGGTCACGTCGACGTCGCCGCCGTCGAAGCACTCCTCGACGACCTGCGCGTGCGTCTCGAGCGCGGTCGCCTCGAAGTCGACCGTGCGGACCTCGTGGCCGCGGCGGTGCAGCCGGGCCACGGCCTCCTCGCGGCGGGCACCCGGGCGCGCGGCCAGGGTGACCTGCAGCGGGCGTTCGGGGCTGAGCCGTTCCACGATCGCCAGACCGATGTCGGAGGTGCCGCCGAGCAGCAGGACGGAGCGCGGGTTCCCGAGGGCGTCGATCACAACGTTCGACCCTAGCAACGGCGGCTGACCGCTCCCTGCGAGCAGCCCCCCGGGCCCGGTGATCGTGAGCCGACCGTGACCCCGCGGCTACCCTCCTGCGGTGTCCCCCGTGCGCCGCGCCCGTCCCGCCCGCCCGTGAGCGGAGTGCTCACCGGGTTCGTCGTCGTCGCCAGCCTCATCGCCGTGGGGTACGTCCTGGGCCGCACCGGGGTGCTCGGCCCGGCCGGTCAGACGGTCGTGTCGCGGCTGGTGTTCTTCGTCGGGTCCCCGGCGCTGCTCGTGCAGACCCTCGCCGACGCCGACGTGCACGTCCTGTTCTCCGAGCAGCTCGTCGTCGCCAGCAGCGGGGTCGTCGCCGCGGTCGTCCTGTGGGTCCTGATCGCCCGGTACCGGCTGCGCCTGTCGCGCGACGACCTCGTCGTGGGCGGGCTGGCGAGCGCGTTCGTCAACGCCGCCAACATCGGGCTGCCCGTGGCGGCGTACGTGCTGAAGGACCTGACGGCCGTGCTGCCGGCGATGCTGCTGCAGATGGTCGTGCTCTCGCCCATCGCCCTGGGGGTCCTCGACGTCTCCCGGCACCCGGGCGGGGCGAGCGCGAAGCGGCTGCTGGCGCCGCTGGCCAACCCGGTGCTCCTGGCCAGCGCCGTCGGGATCGGGTTGTCGGTGACGGGCTGGCGGCTGCCGACGGCCCTGTCCCAGCCGCTGGGGCTGCTGGCGGGGTTCGCGATCCCCGGCGCGCTCGTCGCCTTCGGCATCTCCCTGCACGGGCGCAGCACGCAGGGGTGGCGCTCGCCGGAGGTGCTCCTGGCCAGTGCCCTGAAGGCGTTCGTGCAGCCGCTCGTGACGTACGCCGTGGCGCGGCTGCTGGGCCTGGGGCCCGGGGCCGTCTACGCGGCGACCGTCGTGGCGGCGCTGCCGACGGCCCAGAACGTCTTCACCTACGCCGTCCGGTACGGGGTGGGGCGCGACCTGGCCCGCGACACCGTGCTGGTGACGACGGTCCTGGTCGCGCCCGTGCTGCTCGTGATCAGCCTGGTGCTGCCGCACTGAGCGCGCGACGGCCCGGGGCCCCGACGCTCAGCCCTTCGCGCGCCAGGCCGACCAGGCGCTGGCCACGATGTCGTGCAGGTCCTGGGTGGCGCTCCAGCCCAGGGTGCTCGTGATGCGCTCGACGTCGGCGACCAGGCGCGGCGGGTCGCCCGCGCGGCGGGCGTTGACGACGGGGTCGAGGTCGACGCCGGTGACCGCGCGGATCTCGGCGAGCACCTCGAACACCGAGGCGCCGCGGCCGGTGCCGACGTTGAAGGTGTCGTGCGGGCGGTCCTCACCGGCCAGGTGGTCCAGGGCCGCGAGGTGGGCCTTCGCCAGGTCCAGGACGTGGACGTAGTCGCGGATGCAGGACCCGTCGGGCGTGGGGTAGTCGTCGCCGAACACCGCGGGCGCCCGCCCCGCGTCCAGGGCGGTGAACACGATCGGGATGAGGTTCATGACGGCCGAGTCGCCCAGGTCGTCCCAGCCGGCGCCGGCGACGTTGAAGTAGCGCAGGTTCGCCGCGCGCAGGCCCCACGCGACGCCGGCGGCGCGCGTCATCCACTCGCCCACGAGCTTCGTCTGGCCGTAGGGGTTGATGGGTTCGGCGGGGCCGTCCTCGCGCACGACCTCGACGGCGGGGGCGCCGTAGGTGGCCGCGGAGGAGGAGAAGACGAGCTTGCCGACGCCCGCGGACTCCATGGCCTGCAGCAGGTTCGCCGTGCCGCCGACGTTCTGCGACCAGTACCGCGCGGGTTTGGCGACCGATTCGCCGACCTGCTTGCGGGCCGCGAAGTGGATGACGGCGTCGACGTCGTGCTCGGCGAAGGCCCGTTCCAGCGCGGGCGCGGCGGCGTCGGTGGCCAGGTCGAGCTCGACGACCGGCGCGTCCCCGACGCGCTGCGCGCGGCCGTTCGACAGGTCGTCCACCACGACGACGTCGGTGCCGCGCTGCTGCAGCAGCCGCACGACGTGGGATCCGATGTAGCCGGCGCCGCCGGTCACGAGAACGCTCATGGTCCGAGCCTACGGGGACCCCGGACAGTAGCCTCGGGGTGTGCTGAGACTGACGAACCCCGTGCAGCCCTACGCGTGGGGCTCGACCACGGCGATCCCGCGGTTGCTCGGGCACGAACCGGACGGCGGCCCTCAGGCCGAGCTGTGGATCGGTGCGCACCCCTCGCTGCCCTCGACGGCCGACGGGAAGGGCCTGGACGAACTCATCGCCGCCTCGCCCGGGGAGTTCCTGGGGTCCGGGGAACGGCTGGGGTACCTGCTGAAGGTCCTGGCGGCGGCCGCGCCGCTGTCCCTGCAGGCCCACCCCGACGCGGCCACGGCCGCGCGCCGGTTCGCCGAGGAGGAGGCCGCCGGCGTCCCGCTGGACGCCCCCCACCGGTTGTACAAGGACACCTCGCACAAACCGGAACTGCTGTTCGCCCTCGAGCCGTTCGCGGCGATGGCCGGTTTCCGCTCACCCGCCGCGGCGCGCGAGCTGCTGGCCGGCCTCGACCTGCCCGCGCTGCCGCCGGACGCGCAGGACCTGCTCGACGCGCTGCTCGCCGCGCTGGCGGGCGAGGACGCGCTGCGGGAGGCGACCCGGCTGCTGCTGACGGCTCCCGCCGAGGCGGTCGCCCCCCTCGTGGAGGCCGTCGCGACGGCGTGCGCGGGGTCGGACGACCCGTCGGCGCAGTGCGTCGTGGAACTCGCCGCCAGCTACCCCGGTGACGCGGGCGTCCTCGTCTCGGTGCTGCTGAACCAGGTGCGGCTCGCGCCGGGGGAGGCGTTGTTCCTGCCCGCCGGCAACGTCCACGCCTACCTGGAGGGCACGGGCGTGGAACTCATGGCCAGTTCCGACAACGTCCTGCGCGGCGGGCTCACGCCCAAGCACGTCGACGTCCCCGAACTCCTCGCCGTCCTGGACTTCCGGGAACTGCCCCCGCCGCTGTGCGCGCCGGAGGTCGTCTCGGACGACGAGCTCGTGTTCTCCCCCGTGCCCGACTTCGCGCTCACCGTCCTGACCGTGCGCGCCGAGCGCGTGTGGGCGGACCCCCTGCCGCGGGCGGTGATCGTCCTGGAGGGCGCGGTGGAGCTGTCCTCCGGCGCGGGGACCCTGGAACTGGCGCAGGGGCAGAGCGCGTTCGTGACGGCGGCCGAGCACCCGCTGACGATCAGCGGGTCCGGGCGGCTGGCTGCGGCGTCCCCCGGGACGCCCTCCGCGTGAGGGCGTAGAGGGCGACACCGACCGCGAGCAGGACCGCGGCGCGCAACCAGACGCCCGCCTCCTGCTGCGTCAGCAGGCCCACGCAGGCCACGACCCCCAGCACCGGCAGCACCGTCGGCGCGCGGAAGTGGCGCTGCTCCACCCGGTCCCGGCGCAGCACGAGCACCGCGACGTTGGTGCTGATGAACACGATCAGCAGCAGCAGCACGACGGTGGCGGCCAGCGTCTCGAGGTCGCCGCTGAGCACGAGCGCCATCGAGACGACCGTCGTGACGACGATCGCGACCCACGGGGTGCGCCGGCCGGGCAGCACCCGCGCCAGCACCGGCGGCAGCAGCCCCTCGGTGGCCATGCCGTACGTCAGGCGGCTGCTCATGATGGCCGTCAGCAGCGCCCCGTTGGCGACGGCGACGAGGGCGATGAGCGAGTACAGCCAGCCCGGCAGGCCGACGTCGGCGACGCGCACGACCTCCAGCAGCGGCCCGCTGGAGTCCTGGATCTGCTCCGGCGCGACGGCCGTGGACACGGCCAGACCCACCAGGACGTAGACGACGCCGGCGACGGCGAGCCCGCCGAACAGGGCCCGCGGGTAGGTGCGGCTGGGGTCCACGGCCTCCTCGGCGACGTTGGCCGACGTCTCGAACCCCACGAAGGAGTAGAACGCCAGCACGGCCGCCGCGAGGATCCCCCCGGCCACGGAGTGCTCGGGGGAGAACTCCAGGACCCGGCCCGGGGACCCGTCGCCGCGGCCCAGGACCACCGCGGCCAGCGCCACGACCAGCAGCAGCCCGCCGACCTCGACGACGGTCATGACGACGTTGGCGCGCAACGAGTCCTTGATGCCGCGCGCGTTCAGCAGGGCCACCAGGACGAGGAACACCAGGGCCGCCGGGAGCGGCGGGACGTCGACCAGGGCCCCCAGGTAGTTCCCGGAGAACGCCAGCGCCAGCCCGGCCACGCTCGTCACCCCCGCCGCCAGCATCGAGAACCCGACGAGGAACGAGACGAGGGGACGGCCGAACGCGCGCTGGGCGAACACGGCCGCCCCGCCCGCCTTGGGGTACTTCGTGACGAGCTCGGCGTACGAGGCCGCCGTCAGCATCGCCATGGCCAGGGCCACCACCAGGGGGACCCAGATCGCCCCGCCGACCTCACCGGCCAGGTTCCCGACGAGGGCGTAGATGCCCGCGCCCAGGACGTCGCCGAGGATGAACAGGAACAGCAGCTCGCCGCTGATGGCCCGGCGCAGCGTGGGAGGTGCGTCGGTCGAGGTCGTGGTGCTCACGGCGGGTGCTTACCCGGACCCGGCCCCACCAACCGTCTGGCCCCACCCACCGCCCGGGGCGCCGGCCGCCCGGGGGTTCAGCGCGCGGGCCGGTTCCCGGCGGCGAGGACCGCGCGGTTGCGGCCCGCCGCCTTGGCCTCGTAGACGGCCCCGTCGGCGGCCGCCAGCAGGTCCCGGGGCCCGGTCGAGGCGCTCGGGCGGGCGGTCGCCACGCCGATGCTGACCGTCAACCAGGGCACCACGGGCGAGGCCGGGTGCTCGACGGCGCACCGGCGCACCTCGTGCCGGACGCGTTCGGCCACGACCAGGGCGCCGGCCGGACCCGTGGCGGGGAGCACGACGGCGAACTCCTCGCCGCCGAAGCGCGCCGCGAGGTCGCCCGGCGCCAGGACGGAGGCCTCCAGCGCGCGGGCCACCGCGCGCAGGGCCGCGTCCCCGCGCAGGTGCCCCCGGGTGTCGTTGTAGAGCTTGAAGCAGTCGACGTCGACGAACAGCAGGGACAGCTCGTCCCCGTCGCGCAGGTGGTGCGCCCACGCCCAGGCCAGGTGCTCGTCGAACGCGCTGCGGTTGGCGATGCCGGTCAGACCGTCGCGGCGCAGGGAGCGGCGCAGTTCGGCGTTGGCCTCCCGCAGGTCCGCTTCGGCGCGCTCGCGGACCCCGATCTCGCGGCGCAGCTGCTCGGTGCGCCGGGCGACGGTCGCCTCCAGCTCCCGGTGGCGGGCGATGGCGGCCAGCGCCGAGCTGACGTCCATCCGCAGGACCTCCGCGGTGTGCTGCAGCAGGGACGTCTGCTCGTACAGGACGTGGCCGAGCTCGTGACCGCGGACCCCCAGGGGCTGCAGGAGCAGGGTGCCGCGCCCCAGCTCGTGCCGGACCCCGGCGGGCAGGAGGTCGGCGACCGGGAAGAGGGACGCGTCCCCGGCCGCCAGGGCGTCCACCCCGCCGGGGTGCGCGAGCGCCAGGCGCCCGAGGCGCTGCTGCGCCGGGTCGTCCGCCACCGGCTCGTAGAGCACGACGAAGCAGCGCGAGACCTGCAGCCGCGCCAGCCGGGACCCCAGCTCGCGCAGGACGTCCCGCTCGTCGGAGCACGCCATGAACGCGCGGTTCAGGTCCAGGGCCGCGTTCGTGACCGTCGCCTGACCGGCGGGGACGACGTCCGGGCCCGGGGGGACCCGCGTGGTGCCGGGCACGGGCCGCTGCGTGGAGGAGCGCCGCACCAGGGTGGTCTCCACGAGGACGTCCTCGGCCGCCGTGCCGTCCAGCAGCCCCAGCACCAGCTCCGCGGCCCGCCGCCCCTGCTGGTGCAGCTGCTGGGAGACGGTGGTGAGGCTGCACCGGGGGTGGGGGGTCTCGTCGTCGTCGAAGCCGGTGACGAGGACGTCGCCGGGCACGTCCAGGCCGTGGTCGTGCAGGGCGTCCACGGCGGCGAGCGCCATCTCGTCGTTCAGGGCGATGAGCGCGTCGAAGCGGTGCCCGGCGCGGACGAGCGCGGAGACCGCGTCGTAGGTCACGTCCCGGGCGAACTCGCCGTCGACGACGAGCGCCTCGTCGAGGCGGGTGCCGAGCTCGGCCAGGGTCTCGCGCACCGCCGCCTCGCGCTCGGCCGAGTCGACGTGGTGGCGCACGCCGCGGACCAGGCCGATGCGCCGCACCCCCTCCTGCCCGGCCACGTGGCGCACGAGCGCGGCCGTGCCGGCCCGGTTGTCGGCGCGCACCACGGGCCGCTGCCCGGTCGGGGCGCCCAGCGCGACGGCGGGCACGTCGGGGTGGGCGGCGAGGAGCCGGTCCACGTCGTCGTGCGACTGCGCCTTCGACATGGGCAGGACGATCGCGGCCCGCACGCCGCCGTCGGCGAAGGCGTGGCGCAGCAGCGGGGAGACGCCGGGGGTGAAGAAGTCGTGGACGTGGACCAGCAGGGGCACTCCCCGGGCCTGCAGGACCTCGCGGACGCCGGGGATGAGCCGCAGCGAGTAGGCGCCCAGGAAGTCCGCGACGACGACGACGGGGCGGTGGTCCCGGTCCACCTGGCTGACCATGACCGCAGTATCGGCACCCGGTGACGCGGACGTGAGGGGTGGTTCCGGGTTCCCCCGACCGGGGGCCGGGCCCCTCAGGCCGTGAGCGTCGCCGTCGCCCGCTCGGAGGCGACGACCTTCTCCGGCAGCGCCGCCAGCGACGGGGTGAGGACCACCGACCCCGTCCGCGCCCACGCCGCCAGCGGCCCGCGCACCACGTCCCCCGGGCCGACGTCCGTCAGCAGCCGGACCCCCACAGGCCACTGCTCCCCGGCCGCCGCGGCCGCCGCGGCCATCGCCGGGTGCGCGATGGTCGAGCCGTCGGCCAGCTCGATCGCCGGGTCCTCCGGTCCGGGCGCCTGCAGCGGCAGGTGGGTGTCGCCGTAGCCCGTCACGACCCGCGCGTAGTCCAGGACCCCGGCCGGGACCTGCGCGCCGAAGTTCACCGCCAGCGGGGCCAGCGACACCGCGATCCGCTCGGCGGAGGCGTCGCGCGCCAGCGTCTGCGGCGACGACGACACGAGGACGTCGGCCGCGCCCGACGCGCCCAGGCGCACCGCCGCACCCGTCGACCACACCGCGAGCTGGAACACCGGGGTCCGCCAGTGCGTCGGCAGGTCGATCGCCACGACCGAGCCCGGGCCGACCTCGAACTCCTCCTCCAGGAGGTTCGCCGTCTTGGCCACCCACGTCGCCAGGACCCGCGCCGACAGCTCGATCCGCTCGCCGCTGCTCGCGTAGTCGCCCGCGTACCACGTCAGCCGGGGAGCGGTGGGGTCGTCGTCCAGCAGCCGACGCAGCAGGGGGAGCACGGCGTCACTGTAGGTTCTCCCCGCGTGAGCGACGAACGGCGCGGCGGCGTCTGGACCCAGGGGACGCGCCGGCGCGAGGGCTCCGGGGTCGCGGCGTGAGCGACAGCCCCCGCGCCGCCGGGATCCTGCTGACCCGGGTCCCCGTCGTCCTGGCCGCCGCGGTCGCCGCGGTCACGGCCGTCGCCGTCCCCCTCGTCCTGCTGGACCTGTGGACCCCGGCCGTCGCCTGGCCCGTCGCCCTCGTCGTCGCCGTCCTCGCCGGCCGCCTCGCGTGGGGGACCCCCGTGGTGGCCGCCGGGTGGGGCAGCGCCGGCGGCAGCGCCGCGATCGCCCTCGCCGCCGGGCTCTGGGCCGCGCTCACGCACGCCGAGCACGTCGTCCTGCGCCGCGACGCCGGGTCGGTGGCCCTGTACGCCCACCAGCTCGCCACCCACCACGGCCTGCCCGTCGACGCGTCCGTCGCCGCCCTCGGCGGGGCCGCGGCCCTGGCCGACCCGAACCTCACCCTCGCCTCGCCGGCCTTCTACGAGGTCGGCGACCACGTCGTCCCGCAGTTCCTGCTCGGCGCCCCCGCCCTGTACTCCCTGGGCGAGTGGGCCGGCGGCTGGACCGGGATGTTCGTCGTGCCCGCCGTCCTCGGCGCGTTCGGCGTGCTGGCCCTGGCCGGGTTCACCGCCCGCGTCGTCGGCGCGACGTGGGCGCCGCTGGCCGCCGGCGCCTTCGCGCTGGCCCAGCCCGTCCTGCACGCCAACCGCTCCACCTACTCCGAACCGCCCGCGCTGCTCGTCCTGCTCGGCGCCGCGTCGCTGCTGGTCGCGCTGCTGCCCGCCACCGGCCGCACCGCCGCGCGCCTCGGCGGCGGCGCGGGCCTGCTCGTCGGCGCGTGCGGGTTCGTCCGCATCGACTTCCTGCGCGAGGTCGCCGTCCTCGTCCCCGTCGTCGCCCTCCTGCTCGCCGTCCGGCACCCCGGCGCCCGCGCCCTCGTCACCGGCACGGGTCTCGTCTCGGCGCTCGCGGTGGGCTCGGCCCTGCTGACCTCGCGGCCCTACCTGGGGACGATCGCGGGGTCGCTGCTGCCGCTGGTGGCGGGGCTGGTGTTCCTCACCGCCGTCTGCCTCGTGCTGACGCGGCTGGCGCGCGGCGGTTTCCTGGCCCGGCGGCGCTGGCTCGTCTCGGACCGGCTGCCGCTCGTGCTGGCCGTCGCGCTCGGCGTCGTCCTCGCCGTCCTGGCCAGCCGGCCGCTGTGGCTGGTCGTGCGCCAGGACCCCGAGGACCCCGGCAGCAAGCTCGTCGCGGGGCTGCAGCTGGCCCAGGGCCTGCCCGTCGACGGGGGCCGCACCTACGCCGAGCACTCGGTGAACTGGATCGCCTGGTACCTGGGCTGGCCCGCCGTCGTCCTGGCCGGGGCCGCGGCCGTCGTCCTGCTGCCCCGGCTGGTCCGCGGCGTGCAGCAGCACAGCCCCCTGCCGTCGTGGACCGCCCCCTACGTCGTGGCGCTCGGCTCGACCCTGCTGACGCTGTACCGCCCCGGCATCACCCCCGACCACCCGTGGGCCGACCGCCGGTTCGTCGTCGTCGTGCTCCCGGCCGTCGTCGTGCTCGCGGTGGCGGCGTGCCGGTTCGTCGTGGACCGCTACGCGGCCCAGCGCCTCACGGGGCTGCGCGTCGCGATCGCCGCCGTCCTGCTCCTCGTGCCCGCCGCGGTCGGGACCGCGCCGCTCGCGTGGGCCCGCACCGAGGTGGGGGAACCGGCGGCCGTCGCGCAGGCCTGCCGCAGCTTCGCCGCCGGTGACGTCGCGCTCGCCGTCGACCCGCGCTCGCGCAACGAGTGGCCGCAGGTCCTGCGCGGCACGTGCGGGGTGCCGACGGCCTCGATCACCGTCCCCACCGCGCAGGGCCGTCCCGGGACGACGGAGTACTGGTCGGCGCTGGGGGCTGCCGTGGACCGCGAGGCGCAGCGGGTCCGGGCCGCCGGCGGCACCCCCGTCCTCGTCGCCGCGGGCGGGGACACCGACCCCGTGGAGGTGCTGCAGAAGCTGGGAGCGACCGGCGTCCGGACCGTCGCCGTGCGTCGCACCGCCGAGGACGAACGGGTCCTCACCGAACGCCCCGACGGGCTGCAGCGCATCGACGTCCGGCTCGTGACGGGCGTCGCGCCCTAGCGGTCCCCGAGGGCCGTGAGCATCGTCGCGTGGACGCGCAGCCGCACCAGGCAGCTGCGGGCGGCCATCCGGATCGGCTGGTCGGAGCAGTGCGCCACCAGCCACTCGGCCAGCCGCTGCAGCTCGGCAGCGCTCAGGTCCATGCCCGCGCAGCCGGTGGCCAGGGCGGCGTGGTTCCACTCCTCCACGGCGTACAGGGGGCTGGAGACCTCGGCGAACCGCTGCAGCCACTCGAGCGCCCTCGGCGGTTCCACGGTGCGGGGGACGCTGCGCAGACCGACCCCCCGCTCCACCTGCTCAGTGCTCATGCTCCGAGACATCGGCGGTGCGGGCGTCCACGCGCAGGGCGCCGAGCAGGTGAGGCGGACGGGTGATCACGTCGCGGGGCCACCCCGTCCGGCCGGTCGTGCCGCCGCGGGGTGATCACGGTTGGCCCGCACGGGTGGCGCACCCGGGTGGTCGACGCCCCGTGCGCTGCAGCGGGCGGCGGGGCCGGCCGATGGTCAGGACGTGGACACCCTGCAGCCGGCGGACCCGGCCGGAGCCGAGGAACGAGACCAGCCGGACGGCACCGGTGTGCTGACCGACCGGACCCGCCTGGAGGCCGTCGCCGCCTGGGACGGGGAGCACCCCGCGCTCAAGCGCCGCCTGGACGAGGTCGCGGCCCGCACGGCCGCCCGGCTCGGGTTCCCGCTGAGCCTGGTGAGCCTCGTGCTGGACTCCTCCACCCTGTTCGCCGGCAGCCACGGCCTCGTGGGCTGGGTCGCCGACGTCGGGGGCGTGCCCGCCGAGTGGTCCTTCTGCACCACGACCGTCGTGGAGGGTGCGCCGTACGTCGTCGTCGACGCCCTCGAGGACGCCCACCAGCGTCAGAACCCGGTCGTGACGGACGGAGGCGTGCGCAGCTACGCGGGCGTCCCGCTGCGCGCGCCGGACGGTCAGGTCGTCGGTGCCCACTGCGTGCTGGGCGTGGACCCGCACGAGTTCACCCCCGGCGAGATCGCCGAGCTCGAACGCGCCGCCGCCGAGCTCGTCGACGTCTTCGAGCAGCACCGCACGTCGGGGGAGTGACCCCCGCGCGGGGCGCGACGAGGACGCGGAGCCGGCGCACACCGGGCACCGTCTCGACGTCGGCCGCCGCGCCACCGTGAGGAGCCGGCGGCCGTTCACCGGGGGTTGCGGTGCAGCCGCCGGACCGCGAGCGCCAGGTGCAGCCGGTGCACGCCGTCGGGGGTGTGCAGGTCCCACCCGAGCAGCCGCGAGGCGGTGGCGAGCCGCTTCTGCAGCGTCGAGTGGTGCAGTCCGAGGGTGGTGGCCGCGGCCCGCTGGGTGGTGCTGGTGGTGAGCACGTGCAGGGTCTGCAGCATCGCGGGTCCGGCCGCGGCGCAACGGTCCACGGCACGCACGTCCGCGTTCGGCGGGGTCCGGCCGTCGACGGCGCCGGCCAGCAGCAGCAGCGCCGGGACCGCCTCGGCGTGCACGACCCGCGGGCCCGGGTCGGCCGGGGTCCCCTCGGCCGTCAACCGCAGGGCCGCCCGCGCCGCGGCGTGCGAGGCGGGCGCGTCGGCGACGTCGACGCGCGGGCCGACGCCCGCCCGGACGGCGCTGAGGTCGAGGTGGTCGCCCACGAGGAGCGCGGACCCGTCGCTCAGCGCCGCGACCCGCACGGTGTCCGGGCAGCCGAGGGCCTGCCCGGCCCGGCGCCGGTCCGGCGGGCAGGCCGCGGGGTCCAGGAGCACCTCCAGCAGCGCCGGGTCCGGCGGCACCGGTCCGCCGGTGATCGGCCGGGTGCGTTCGAGGACGGCCAGGGCCAGGGCCGAGGCCCGTTCGAGCACCACGGCGTCCACGACGCGCGCCGGGCCCGGCCGCTCGAGCCACAACGTCGCCCCGCCGTCGACGGCGTGGTGCAGCCAGCCGGGGTCGGGCACGCAGCGCGGCGCGGGCCGGCCCTCGGGGTCGACGCGGACGTGGACGTTCCGCCGGTCGTCGGACAGGCCTGCGCCGCAACCGGTCAGGGCGGCGGCGCCGCGGACGACCGCGTGCAGGCCCGCGTGCCCGGCGGCCAGCTCGTCGAAGTAGGACACGACACGGATCGCGGCGCCGGCCTCGGGGTCCAGCGCCGCGAGACGAACCGTCAGGTCTCGCACGAACCCTCCTCGCCCGGACCCTACTGCGGGGGCGGGCCCGGGATCAGGGTTCGAGCAGACGGCGCAGCCAGGTCAGCCGCGCCCGGCGGGCCTCGCGGGAGATGCCCGCCTCGGGGGCGAACACGTCGAACCCGTGGCACCCGCCGGGCCACACGTGCAGCTCGGCGCGGCCCCCGGCCTGCCAGATGCGGGTGGCGTAGGCGACGTCCTCGTCGCGGAAGTTCTCCGCGGAGGCGACGTCGACGAACGCCGGGGGCAGGCCCGACAGGTCGGTGGCGCGGGCGGGGGCGGCGTAGGGGGAGACGTCGGGACCGCCGCGGGCGGCGCCGAGCAGCGCGGTCCACCCCGTGTCGTTCGCGGTGCGGCCCCAGGTGCCGGTGTCGCCCATCTGCTGCGCCGAGCCGGAGTCGTTGCGGTCGTCGAGCATCGGGTAGATCAGCACCTGCCCCGCCAGGGCCGGGCCGCCGCGGTCGCGGGCGAGCAGGGCGACGGCGGCGGCCAGCCCACCGCCCGCGCTGGCCCCGGCGACGACGAGGCGGTCGGGGTCGATCCCCAGCTCGCCGGCGTGCCCGGCGGTCCAGACCAGCCCGGCGTAGCAGTCCTCGACCGGCCCCGGGTGCGGGGTCTCGGGGGCCAGCCGGTACTCGACGGAGACCACGGCCAGGCCCAGGTCGGCGGCCCAGTCGAGGGCTTCGAGGACCCCGCCGCGGTTGTCGCCGAAGACCATCCCGCCGCCGTGGATCCAGTAGACGGCCGCGGTCGGGGTGGGCCGGCCGGTGGGCCGGCAGACGAGCAGCCGGACGTCGGGATCGCCCGCGGGGCCGGGGACGGAGCGTTCCTCGACGCTGAACGCGCCGCCGCGGGCCAGGTCGGCGTCGGTGGGCGGTTCCTGGCCGGGCAGCCCCTGCCGCACCAGCGGGATCACGTCGGGGGTGATGGCCGGGAACCCGCCGGCGGCGGCCAGGGCCGCCGCGACCTCGGGGTCGAAGGGGACGGGTGGGGTGGTGGTCTGCGTGGTCGTCTGGGTGGTCGTCTGGGTGGTCGTCTGGGTGGTCATCGTCGACCTCTCGTCGGTGGGGGACCCAGCGTGCACCCGGGGCCCGCGGTGCGGCGGCGCCGGGCGGCGGACGTCGGCCGCCACCTGGCGCGGCCGGTGCGTCGGGGACGTCCCGGGGCGGGGGTCCCTCCTCCCCGGGGAGGAGGCCGGCGCCGCGGTGATCTCCTCCGCGGGCAGGTCCCGGCCCGGTGCGGGCGTCCCTAGCGTCGTCGACGTCGGGCCGCGGGGGCACCGGCGCGGTCGAGACCGAGGGGGACGCATGATCACGGCTGAGGCGCTGACGAAGCGCTACGGGACGACGACGGCGGTGGACGGGCTGTCGTTCACCGCCGGGCCCGGGGCGGTGACCGGGTTCCTCGGCCCCAACGGCGCGGGCAAGTCCACCACGATGCTGCTGGTCCTGGGCCTGGAGCGGCCCACGGCCGGGACGGTCACGGTCGACGGGCGGCGCTACGCCGACCTGCCCTCGCCGCTGCGCACCGTCGGGGCGATGCTCGACGCCCGCTCGGTGCACCCGGGCCGCACCGCCTTCCGGCACCTGCTGGGCCTGGCCCGCACCCACGGGATCCCGCGCTCGCGGGTGGAGGAGGTCATCGGGCTGACCGGGCTGGAGGCGGTCGCCGGCCAGCGCGTCAGGACCTTCTCCCTCGGCATGGGCCAGCGCCTCGGGATCGCCGGGGCGCTGCTGGGCGACCCGGGGACGCTGGTGCTCGACGAGCCGGTCAACGGCCTGGACCCCGACGGGGTGCTGTGGGTGCGCGACCTCGTGCGGGGACTGGCCGCCGAGGGCCGCACCGTGTTCCTGTCCTCGCACCTCATGCACGAGCTGGCGCTGTGCGCCGACCGGGTCGTGGTCCTCGGACGGGGCCGGCTGCTGGCCGACGCCTCGGTCCGGGACCTGCTGGAACGCTCCGCGGGCGCCGGGCTGGTCCGGGTCCGCACCACCGAACCCGACGTCCTGGCCCGCTCGCTGGTGCGGCTGGGCGCCGAGGTCGCCCCGCAGCCGGACGGTGTCCTGCACGTGCGGGGGATCGGGGCCGAGGAGGTGGGGGCCGCGGCGGGCCGGGACGGGGTGACCGTCCTGGAGCTGGCGGCCGAGACCGGCTCCCTGGAAGCGGCCTACCTGGAACTCACGACCGGGTCGGTGCAGTACCGCGCGGGGGGTGCCCGGTGAGCGCGCCCGCGAACCTGCTCGACCGTCCACGGGCCGCCGTGGATCCCTCGTTCGCACGGGTCGTGCGCGCCGAGTGGACGAAGCTGACCGGGCTGCGCTCCACGACCGTCATCGCCGTCGCCACGGTCGCCGGGACGGGCCTGCTGACGCACCTGTTCGCCAGCGCCTCCTCCGGCGACCCCGGATTCGTCCCGACGCGCGAGCTGGGGGCCGCGCTGCCGCTGGCGTTCCTCGGGCCGCTGCTCCTGGGGATCCTCGTGGGGACCGGTGAGTTCAGCACGGGGACCTTCCGCACGACGTTCGCCGCGGTGCCCCGGCGGGTGCCGGTGCTGCTCGCGCAGGCCGTCGTCACCGCCGCCGTGGTGCTGGTCACCGGCGTGCTGAGCGTCGGCGCGGCGGTGCTGGGCATCCTGCCCGCGGCCGCCTCCCGGCAGATGACCCCGGACCTGGCCGGGGCCGGCGTCCCGCAGCTGCTGCTCGGGTCGGTGGGCCACCTGCTCGGCGCCGGGCTGCTCGGCCTGGCGATCGGGGCGCTGCTGCGCCGCCCGGTGCCCGCGGTGGTCACGGCCGTCGTCGTCCTGCTCGTCGCCCCCGTGGTGCTCGCGTTCGCGGCCGAGGCCGGGAACGACCCGATGGCCGCGTACGACCCGCAGCACGTCCCGACCGCTACGGCGCTGGTCAACACCGTGGAGACCTTCACCCCCGTCGGCGCGGGGGCGGCGCTGACGAACCCCGGCGGCGGCGGGCTCGACGGCGCCCCCGACCTCGGGGGTGCCGGCTCGGCCCTGGTCCTGGCCGGCTGGGTGGCGCTGCCGCTGACCGTCGCCGCGTTCCGGTTGCGTCGTCGTGACCTCGGCTGAGGTCCCCTCCGGGGCGGTCACCCCGTCGCGGGTGCTGGCCGCGGAGTGGACGAAGGTCGCGAGCCTGGCCTCGACCCCCTGGACCGTCGTGGGCACGGTCGGGTCCGCGGGGGTGCTGGCGTTCGTCCTGGGCCTGTTCGCCGGGCCCGGGCACGCGGTGAGCGCGACGTCCCTGGTCACCTCCGGGTACCAGCCGGCCCAGCTCGGTGCGCTCGTGCTGGGGGTGCTGGTCGGCAGCGCGGACTTCGCCACCGGCACCAGCCTGACGACGTACGCCGCCGTGCCCCGCCGCCTGCCCGTGCTGGGGGCCCAGGTCGTCGTGACCGCGGCCCTGACCCTGGCCGCCGGGCTGCTCGCGCTCGCGGCCTCGGTCGCGGCGACCACCGGGGCCCGGCGGACGACAGGGCTGGCGTGGTCGGCGGCCGACCCCGGGGACCTGCGCGCGGCGGTGGGGTACGTGCTGTTCCTGGCCGGGGTCGGCGTGTGCGGGGTCGGTCTCGGGGCGCTGCTGCGCCGGCCGCTGGCGGCGCTGACGAGCGGGGTGGCCCTGTTCGTCCTCCTCGACCAGGTGCTGGCCGCGAACCCCGGGCGGGTCGCCGACACCGTCCGCGCCCTGCTGCCCAGCGGCGGCGCGGGGCTGTTCGCCGACGACGCCCGGCTCGCCGCGCTGGCCGCCGGTCCCGGGCCCGACCTGGGCCCGTGGGGGGCCGGGCTCGTCCTGGGCGCCTGGTGCGCGGGGCTGGCCCTGCTCGCCGGGTACCGGCTCGCCCGCCGGGACGTCACGTGAACGGCCGGTGGGAGGGTGGGCCGGTGACCCCCGCACCGGCCCTGACCGCCTCGCAGGTGCAGCGGCGGACGACGACCGGCCGGGTCCTGCTCGCGCACCCGTGGATCGGCCACGTGCTGCTCGTCGCGGTCGTGCTGCTGGTGGGGGCGTTCACCGCGCTGCTGGCCTCCGAGACGGTCCGGGGGGCCACGGCGCTGGGCCTGTTCGAGCCCGGTTCCCCCGTGCACGACCGGGTCGTGCGGACCTGGCTGGCCGGGGCGGGTCTGGGAGCGGTCGTCCTGCTCGCCCGGCGCCGGTGGCCGCTGGCCGTCACGGGGGTGCTGACGGCGCTCGCGGTGGCGTCGCTGGCGGTCGGGGGCGTCCTTGGGGTGCTGGGGCTGTGCCTGGCGTGGTCGCTGCACGCGGTGGCCGCTCGGCGCAGCGCCCGCACCGCGTGGGTCGCGGGGTCGGCGGTGCTGGCCGTCGTGACGGTGGCCGTGTGGTGGTGGCAGGACGTCGGTCTGGCCGAGGTCCTGCTGTGGAGCGACGAGGTCCCGCTCGGGGACGGGCCGCCGGCCTGGCAGGTGGCCGAGCCGGGGTTCTCGGCGGGGCGCCGGTCGTGGACGGTGCTGCTGCTGCTCGCGCTGCTGGTCCTGGGCGCGGTCACCGGGGCCGGGGCGCAGGCCCGTCGCCTGCACGCGCGCGACCTCGCCGAGCGGTACGCGGCGCTGGCCCGCGAGCGCGACGCGAGCGCGGCCCTGGCCCGCTCGGCCGAGCGGGCCCGGATCGCGCGGGAGGTGCACGACATCGTCGCCCACAGCGTCTCGGTGATGGTGGCCCTGTCCGACGGCGCGGCCTCGGCCCTGGACCGCGCCCCGGAGGCCTCCCGGCAGGCCCTGGCGGAACTGTCGCGGACGGGCCGGGCCGCGCTGGGCGACATGCGCAGCGTCCTGGGCTCGCTGGGACCGGACGGTGCGCCGGACGACGACCGGCCGGCCCTGACGGCCCCGACGGAGACGGACCTGCACGCGGTCGTCGAGCGGTTCCGGGCCGCGGGCCTGCCGCTGACGACCACCGGGCTGGACGCCGACCTGCCCGCCGACACCGCGCTGCGGCTGGCCGTGGTCCGCGTCGTCACCGAGGCGCTCACGAACGTGCTGCGGCACGCCCCGGGCACCCCGTCCACCGCGGTGACGCTGCGGCGCACCGGCACGGCCGTGGAGGTGGAGGTCGTCGACGCCGGGGGCACCGGCCCGGGGGAGACGGGCGGGTCCCGTCGCGGTCTGGTCGGGATGCGGGAGCGGGCCGCGCTGCTCGGCGGGCACGTCGAGGCCGGTCCCGCCCCTGGCGGGGGGTGGCGGGTGCGTGTCGTGCTGCCGGCCGGTGCGCCGGGCGAGGGAGGGTGCGGGGCGTGACGAGCGTGCTGCTGGTGGACGACCAGGCGTTGCTGCGCATGGGGTTCCGGCTGGTCCTGGAGTCCGAGCCGGACCTGCGGGTGGTCGGTGAGGCCTCCGACGGCGCCGTGGCGCTGGAGCAGGTCGCCGCCCTGGCCCCGGACGTGGTGCTGATGGACGTGCGGATGCCCGGGGTGGACGGCATCGAGGCCACCCGGCGCATCGCCGCCGAGCACCCGGCCTCGAAGGTCCTGGTGCTGACCACGTTCGACGTCGACGAGTACGCCTTCGCCGCGTTGCGGTCGGGGGCCAGCGGGTTCCTGGTCAAGAGCGCGCGGCCCGAGGAGCTCGTCGAGGCCGTCCGGGTCGTCGCCTCGGGCAGTTCCGTCGTGGCCCCGCGCGTCGTGCGGCGCATGCTCGACCTGTTCGCCGGGCAGTTCCCGGTCCCGGGGCAGGCCGAGCGCGACGACGGGCTGCACGCCCGGTTGCGGTCCCTGACGCCGCGCGAGCTCGACGTCCTGCGGGGCATCGCCGAGGGGTTGTCCAACGGCGAGATCGCCGAGCGCCTGGTCGTGTCCACCACGACGGTCAAGAGCCACGTGGGCAACGTCCTGGCCAAGCTGGGGCTGCGCGACCGGGTGCAGGCCGTCATCGCGGCGTACGAGTTCGGGCTGGTCCGGGCGGGCGGGGACGGACCGGCCTGACGTCGCGGGCGGGGGTGCGGTCGTCGTCGCGGGCGGGGGCGCGCCCGGTGCCGGGGGCGTCGCGCAGCAGGACGACGGCGCCGGCGGCGACGAGCAGCCCGGCCACGCTCGCCGGGCGCAGTCCCTGGCCGAACACGGCGGCGGCCCACCCGGCGGTCACCGCGGGCGTCAGGTAGAGCAGCGTGCTCGCCCGGCCCGCCCCGTCCCGGGTGGTGACGAGGTGGTAGACGCCGTAGCTGCCGATCCCCGCCATCGCCGACCACGCGACGGCGGTCCAGAACCCCGTCGTCGGCGGCGGGGCGAGGTGCCCGGCCCCGGCCGCGACGGCGGTGAAGGAGCCGGCGGTGACGAGCGACTGCACGGCCAGCGTCGGTCCCGGTGGCGGCGTCGACCCCGCCCACCAGCGGTCCTGCAGCAGGGTCCCGGCCGACAACCCCGCCATCGCCAGCGCGGGCAGGGCCAGCGCGACGACGGCGACCCCGGCGCGCAGGTCGCCCAGGGCCGTCAGGGCGACCCCGGCGGTGCCCAGCGCCAGTCCCGCCAGGTGGGCCGGGCGCAGCCGCCGGCGCGTCAGCCGCGTCGTGGCGACCAGGACCACGGCCGGTTGCAGGGAGGTGACGAGCGCCGACGTGCCGGCGGGGACCCCGGCGGCCGCGGCCCAGAACACCCCGCCGAGGTAGACGACCTGGCTCAGCAGCCCCACCACGGCCTGGCGCAGCCAGTCGCGCCGGCTGAACCGCCGGACCGCGGGGACGAGCCAGGGCAGGAGCAGGACGGCGGTGGCCAGGCTGCGCCAGGCGAGCACGGTGTCGGGTCCGGCGTGCCGGGCCCCGAGCTCGGCGCCGACGAAGCCGGAGCTCCAGACGACGACCAGGACGACGCTGCGGACGCTCACCCCGTGAGGTAACCACACCGGTCGGTATACTCGCAGTGCACCGACCGAGGAGGACCCCGTGCTGACCGGACTGACGGCCCTGGACGAGACCACCCCGCCCGCCGCGCGCGCGGTGCTGGCGCCCCTGCCGCCGACGACGGAGGCCGGGACCCGGCTGCTGGAGGCGGCCTCCGACCTGTTCTACGCCCACGGTGTGCGCGCCGTCGGCGTCGACCTCATCGCCGAGACCGCCGGCACGACGAAGAAGACCCTGTACGACCGGTTCGGCTCCAAGGACGCCCTCGTCACCCTGTACCTGCTGCGCCGCGCCCACCGCTGGCGCGAGCACCTGCTGGCCCGGCTCGCCGAACCCGACCCGCTGCTGGTCCTCGACGCGCTGCAGGAGTGGATGGGGGAGCAGTCCCGCGGGTGCGCCTTCGTCAACGCCCACGCCGAGCTCGGCGGCACCGACCACCCCGCCCTGCCCGTCATCCGCGCCGAGAAGGCGTGGATGCGGGCGCTGTTCGACGTCCTGACCGGCGACCGGGACCTCGGGGCGCACGTGCACCTGGTCTACGAGGGGACCCTCGTCGTCGTCACCGCGGGTGCTGACGCCTCGGCGTTCGACGACGCCCGGCGCGCGGTCGCCGTCGCGCTCGGGCGGCACCGCTGAGGGGTCGGCGCCGCGTCGGTGTCACGGGTCCGGTGGCCGTCGCGGGACGGAGCCGGTGGCGGCTGGACACGCCCGGCGCGCGACGGTCCACGACCGGGCACCGTCGCGCCGGCGGGACGGCCGTGCACCTGCGCACCGCGGGATGACCGTGAAGCGGGCGGTGCCGCCGAACGGTCCGGTGCGGCACCGGGGTGAGATCAGGTGCGCCCGCGGTAGATGCCGTCGGAGTCCGCCGCGGACGCGAAGTCCTCCCAGTCCATGTTGGCGATCGAGAGGTTGTTCTCCACCGCCCACATGACGGCGGGCGTGACCCGCAACTGCCGCGCGGTGCCGTCCTCGATGGAGATCACCAGGGCCGGCAGCTCCGGGGAGGACAGCGCCACAGCGTCAGCGACGATGAACAGCGCCCAATCGGGCGCGTCGGCGATGAGCTGCTCGGCAGTCGCGTCACGCCACTCCGGGTCGTCGACCGTCTCGAAGGCCGCCGTGAACCCTTCGTCGCTGGGGGTGTGGAGGGCGCGGAGCAAGGTGTCCCACCGCTGCGGTCGGGAGAAGTCGGTACGGACGAGCAGAGTTCCCCGATCCCACGACAACGCCGCCACCGCTACCTCCACGCATCGACTACTCGATGCCTCAACGTCGACCAGGCCCGTGGTCCGCACCTGCGAGGGGCGGACGGGACTGCTGATCCCCAGGCGGGGGAGCTTCCCACGGGTCGGGGCGCGCCTGCGCACCGCGGGACGACCGTGACGTCCTCTTGACCACGGCCCTCCATGATCTTCAGGGTGCTTCCGTGCGAGGGACTCCCCGATCGCTGAGCTGCCTGCTCGCCGGCGCCGCGTTCGGCGCCTTCGACTCCGTGGTCAACCGCGTCTCTTCCGTCACTGACCCTGCCGCGATCACCACCGCTCAGCAGGTGGCGCGCTTCCTCAGCTACCTGCTCGACGCGGGGTGGGCGTGGGCAGCGTTGGCGGTGCTGGCCGGCTGGTGGGCGCGGACGTGGTTGCTGGGCGCGGCCGCGGGGTGGGTGAGCGTGTCGGGTGCGGTGCTGGCCTACTACCTCACCGATGCCCAGGTGCGCGGTGAGTCGTTCTCCTCCTACGTCGGGGAGGTGTTGCTGTGGCTGGCGGCGTGCGTGCTGCTGTGCGCGCCGCTGGGGCTGGTGGGGGCGTGCGCCCGGCGCCGGGATGCCCGGGGACTGGTGGCTGGGCTTGTCGTGCCGGTCGGGGCGGCGGTGCAGATGGTCGTCCTGGCACCGGGCCTGGAGGGGGCGATCGTGTACCCGCAGGCGGTGTGGGCGCGGTGGACGGTGTGGGTCGCGGCCGCGGTGGGCGTGGTCTTGCTGCTGCGGCGTTGGTCGGATCGCCGGAGCTGCGGCACTTCAGCTGATGTCGGCGCCCCGTCTTGATGACGCGGTGCGCGGGATGACCGTGCGTTCGTCGCCAGCGACTTCCCCACCGCCCCTCCTGGTGCTGCCGTGCTGGCCGGGCGATGGCGACGAGGCGACGGACGGCAGCGCGGATGTCGTGCTCATCCGGCGGAAGCGGTCCGAACGCTCAAGGGGTCCGAGATGCTGGCTCAGTGTTCCTGTGGGAGGTCCTGACGGCCTTGGCGCCAACGGCTGTGGTGGTGCTCGTCATGGCGACGCCGGTGGCGTTGATGAAGGCGCTGTGGGAGCGGACGCGCAGGTGGTCACCGCTCGGCTCGTTGCTGTGGATCGTCGCGGTCGTGGCCGCAGGACGGTGGCTGGTCGAGAGTGTGGAGTTGGCGGATGCAACAGATGGTGGCAGCGGTCCTTGGGGCGCGTGGCGGTGGCTGGTAGGTGCTGTCGTCGCCTCGGGTTCGGCCACAGCACTCGTGCTCGTGCGGCTGCGCCGATCACGTCTTCCGCTGACACGGTCGGCTCGCCCTGGACGCGGATGAGCCGACCGTCCGCATCCCGCCAAGACCGCGAGGTCGTCGGGCGTCCAGCTCGCCGTGACCACGTCGGTCGCGGCGTGCGTCGCCGCTGACGATGATCGGTGCGTGCGGACGTTGCGACCGGGACGGTTGTTCACCACGACGGCCGGGGTGTGGGTGCTGGACGAGACCCAGCCCGTGGCCGTCGTCCTCGACCCGGTCGGGGGCAGGGTGCGCCGGGTGGTGTCCTGGACCGAGCTGCCGCCCCCACCGCCCGGTGAGCCGGTGACCGCCCGGGTCGACGGTGAGGCCCTGTGGGTCCAGAACGGTCCCGCGGGCCCGCTCCTGCGGCTGCGGGTCGGCGACGACGCGCTGGCGGTGTGGACGGACGGGCTGACCTTGGCCGCGGCCGGTCGTTCCAGCGCCTGGTGCACGTCGCCTCTTCCCCCGCAGGAGATCGTCCACGGAGCCGACGCCGCCCCGGTGGGGTGGGGAGGGTCGGGCACGCTGCTGCGCGCCGACGCCGACGGACGGGTCCAGCGCGTGCACACCGACCGCCCGGTCCGGGGGTTGCGCACCACCGCACGGGCGCTGTGGGTGCAGCTCGACGCCGAACCGTGGTCGCTGCGCAGCCTGGGTGCCGGCACCTACGAGGTCCTCTGGTCCAGCCGCTGGGTGCCCCTGCCCTGGGACGGGGACCTGCCCGAGCGGCTGACGGCGGCCGAGGGGCAGGAGCACGTCCCGGCCGGGTCCTGGCGCGCGTCCACCGGCGACGGCTCCTGGCCCGGTCACGCCTACGACCCGGACAGCAGCGTGGAGTCGGGCGTCGCGGTCCGTGCCGGGGAGTGGACCTGGCGTCTGGGCTGGGACGGGAACGACCGTGGCCGCCGGCCGAGAGCGGTCGCGGCGGCGTTCCCGGGCACGGGACCCTCCGACGCGGCACCGGCCCTGATCGACCTGGGGGGTCGCACCGTCGTGGCGGCGACTGCCGCCGGGGACCGTCTCGCGGTCGTGGTCTCCACCGGTCCGGCACCCGCTCGTGTCCTGGTGGTGGACCCGGTCGAGCGGACCGTGCGGTCGTGGCCGGCGGAGGGCACGGTGGACATCGGTTCCGCGTGCTGGCCCGTGGGTCCTCGCCCGCTCGACGCCGGGTCGTACGTGCGGCAGGTCCTGGACGACTGGAGCCGGCTGGAGAGCTACTGGCAGGGGGCAGAAGGCAGCGAGCCGCTGGCGCGGGGGATGAGCGCGGTCGCCGTGCGGTCAGTGGGCGAGTGGCCCCGCACGCAGCTTGAGTGCACGTTCGCCTTCGCCCCCTGCCCGGGGGTGCGGTTGCGCCGCCGTCTGGACCTGTTCGACGAGCTGGGTGCGGTGGCCAAGCCCGAGCACGCCCAGATCCACCTCATGGAGGACCTCGACACGCGTGCCCTGCCGCCCGTGGAGGACGCCGTCGACGGGGTGCTCGACGTCTGAGGTCCGCGCGGGGTCAGCGCGGCTCCAGCGGCCGGGTCAGGGCCGAGGTGCCCGCCGCCCAGCGGCCCAGGACGTGCTCGCCCAGCAGGTCGTCGATGAACGCGGCCGCCTGCATCCCGAAGACGACGTCGGCGGCCATCGACGGGTCGTCGGCCACCAGCGGCGCGATGATGCCGTGCCGGACGACCTGCTCGTGGACGGCGTCCGCCTCGACGTGCTCGGCGTAGAACTCCACGGTCGCCGGGCCGCAGCCGAGCCGTTCGGCGGCCGCGACCAGCCGGGCCGACCCGGGGGAGGAGGTGAGTTCCACGACCGCGAACTGCCCGACGAGCGCGCCGCGCAGCTCGCGGTGCAGACCGGCCATCGACATGAAGTTCACCTCGGCCAGGACCGGGGCGGGGGCGTGGTCGAGGTAGTGCCCGTACTCGTCGCTGAGGCCGAGCTCGAGCATCATGTCGCCCCACAACCGGGCGTGCATGCGTTCGGGACGGCCCCCGCCGTACTCGTCGTGCTCGACCGAGACCAGCGCGGCCTTGGCCGCCCCCTCCAGGCGCGGGATCACCCACGCCTGCGGGTCGGCCTCCTTCAGGTGGTAGGTGGAGCGCAGCGCGACGTACTCGCGCAGCTGCCACAGCTCGCCGGCGCGGCGCAGGTGGTGCGAGACGCCGCGGGCCGCCGGGTCCTCGGTGACCAGCCCGGCGATCTCGGCGGCGACGTCGTCCCCGCCGCGCACGGCCCGGCGCAGGGCCTGCAGAAAGGTCAGCTCCAGGACCCGGCGCAGGGCGAGGAGGTCCGGGTCCCACTCCAGGGCGGGATCCACCCCGGCGAACCCCCGGTAGTGCAGTTCGTAGCAGCAGTAGAGGGCCAGCTGCAGGTCGTCGCCGAACGGGTCCGCGGCCAGGTCGGCCTCGGACACGAGCAGGGGAGCGCCGCGGAGGTGCTCCAGGACGGCGGTGCTGAGCGGCCCGCGGCCGGCGGGCAGCAGCGGTCCCCGGGACAGGACGGTGGTGGTGCTCACCGGTGGTCCTCCTTCGTGGCGCGCGAGCGGTGGCTGGTGTCGCACAACGGGTAGCGGGCGCTGCGGCGGCACACGCACAGCGCCGTGACGGGACGTTCGGACCGCACGCGCCGGCCGTCGGGCAGGTCGATGTCGACGGGTCCCTCGACCAGCACCGGCCCGTCGGTGACGGTGATCCGCGGGACCTGAGCGCCGCTCACCGGAACGCCTCCACGACGACGAGCTCCTCGTGGACCTGGTCGGCCCCCAGCAGTCCGCGCTCGCGCAGGACCTGCGCCCGCGCCCGCATCACGGGACCGAACGGTTCGTCGGCACGGGCGACGACGGAGGCTTCGAAACCCCTGTCCCGCAACCTGTCCAACGTCGCCTCCTCGCCGGCGAGGACCGAGTGGACCATGAGCAGGCGCCCGTCGGGGGCCAGCACGTCGCCGATCCCGTCGCAGATCCGGTCGATCACCGCGCGCCCGTCGCGCCCGGCGTCCCACGAGCGGCCCGGCCGGTGCCGGGGCAGCCGGTCGGTGGCGGCGGGGACGTAGGGCGGGTTGGCCAGGACGACGTCGAACCGCCGTCCCGCGACCGGGGCGAACAGGTCGCCGTGCCGGACCGTCAGCGACGCCCGGTGCACGAGGCCGTTCAGCCGGGCCGTCAGGACCGAGCGCCAGGAGATGTCCACGGCCGTCACCGACCGGGCCCCGGCCCGGGCCGCGGTCACCGCCAGGGTCCCGCCCCCCGTCCCGACGTCGAGGAGGTCCCTGCCGGCCACGGCGTCGCGCCCGACGGCCGTGCGAGCCAGCAGGAACGTGTCGCCCTGCGCGGGGTACGTGCCGGGCAGGCGCAGGACCGGCCGCCGGACGCGGGTGGGGGGCAGGGTGTCGTGCGGGAGCGGGGGGAGGTAGGTCGTCATCGGGACCTCAGGGTCGAGAGGGCAGACGGGGGACGCGCCGGTGTCTCGACACAACCACCCTGCCCCGGCGACCCGTCCTCCGCACCCCGGCGCCGGCGGGTGACGTCGTCAGCTGCGGCCCAGCAGGTCCGCGGTCAGGATCGTGCCGCCGAGGTTCCAGCCGCCGTCCACGACCTCGTCGACGACCACGAGGGTGGTGGCGCGGGCGCGCTCGCCGTAGACGGAGGCGTAGGCGTCGACCACCGCGTCCGAGAGCTTCTTCTTCGACTCCGGCGTCAGGGTGCCGGCGGGGACCTTGAGGTTGGCGAAGGGCATGGTCGGGTCTCCTCCGGGTGGTCGCCCACCCTCGATAGTGCTGGTACGCCTTGTTCAAACCAGCGATACGGAGACCGTAGCACGACGCCGGAGCATCGCTAAGCTTTCGTCGTACCATTGCTCTGTGTCGACGACCCAGCGCTTCCGGCCCGAGCCCGTCCCCGACCCGGGGCCGCCCGCGCGGCCACGCCGGCGCAGTGCCGCCGGGCTCGCCGGGGACGCCGACCTGCGCGCCGCCCTGATCGCCGCGGCCGAACGCCAGCTGGCCGGCTCGGCCGACGCCGACGTCGCCACCCGGGCCGTGTGCCAGGAGGCCGGGGTGACGCAGCCGGTCCTCTACCGGCTCTTCGGGGACAAGCAGGGCCTGCTCGACGCCGTGAGCGAGGCGGCGCTGGAGCGGTACGCGCAGCGCAAGAGCGGTCTGGAGGTCACCGACGACCCCGTGGCGGACCTGCGCACCGGCTGGGACGACCACACCGCCTTCGCCCTGGAGAACCCCGCGCTCTACCGCCTGATGTTCGCCCCACGCCCCGGGTCGTCCGCCACCGTCCACGAGCGCACTCTCACCCTCCTGGAGGCGACGCTGACGCGGTGCGCGGCCGTCGGGGCGCTCACCACGACCCCCCGGCTCGCGGCGCAGCTGATCCTGCCGGCCAACACCGGCCTGGCCCTGGCCCTGATCGCCCGTCCCGCCCTCTTCGACGACCCCGACCTGTCCCGGCGCACCCGCGAGGCCGTGTTCGCCGCGGTCCTCGACGAGGCCGGCGCGGCGGCGCGCACGCGCTCGGTGCGGGGTGCGGCGCGCCAGCTGCACGCCCAGCTGCGGCTGGAGAGCACCACCGCCCTGGAGCCCGCCGAGGTGGCGCTGCTGGAGCGCTGGCTGGAACGCCTCGACGCGGCGAGGTGACCCACCGGCGCTGAGGTGCGCACGATCGATGCGGCCGTCCGCCGACACGCCGCGACTGACCGCCCGGGAACCGGTGTGTCGCCGGACGGGTGCATCGATCGTGCGCGCCCGCAGGGGGACGCGACACCGGGTCGTCGGGCACGGGGTCCGCACCACGACGGATCGACGTCGTGGTGAACACCCCGCGGACGTCTTCCGAGCCCCTGGGCGAGTCCTGCCGGATCCAGGAGAGTTCGGACATGGCCCTTCGTCACCGTCGCGCCACCGCCTGCCTCGGAGTGGTGATCGTCCTGCTGGCCGCGGTGGCCTGGGCGCTGGCTGCGACGTCCATGACGGCGGTCCAGGCCGGTGAGGCCCGTGCGCTGGGCCCCGGGCACACCGCGGAGATGCCGGGGGAGGACGAGTTGGCGTTGCTGGCGCACGACGCGCGGCTGGCCACGACGATCCTCGCGGCCGCCGGGCTCGCGCTGGCCCTGTCCGCCGCCTCGCGCCCGGTGGCGGTGTCCTGGTGGTCGGGCGGGGTCCTGGCCGTGGTGGTGGCCAACACGGTCCTCGGGTCGGCCGTCGACGGCGGCCCGGTGGCGCTCGCCGCGGGTGTGCTGGTGCTGGTGGTCGCCGCGGCGGGCGCGGGCGCCCACCTCGTGGGTCACCTCGTGGGTCACCTCGTGGGTCACCTCGTGGGTCACCTCGTGGGTCACCTCGTGGGTCACCGGGTGGGCGCCCGGCGACGAGGGAGGCCGGCGGTCGGTGCGGGCGGGCAGTGGTCCGTGGTGGGGGCGGGCGTCCTGGCCGCGGGAACCCTGCCGGTGCTGGTGGTGCAGGGGGCGGCGTCGCAGCGGTACCGCGAGTGGGTCCCGGGTGACCTGGTCGCGGCGTACTCGACGACGACCCTCGGACTGGCGGCGGTGGTGGTGACGGCGGCTGTCGTGCTGGCGCGCAGCGCGCTGGACGTCGTCCTGGGGGTCGTGCTGCCCGTCGCGGCGTTGGTGCTCGTCCTGGAGCGTTCGGGTCCGGGGTGGCAGGTGCGCGAGGCGCGGTGGGTCCTGGGGGTGGTGCTGGTGCTGGCCTACGCGCCGCTGGTGCTCGCCGCGGCAGCCGCCGGCACCCCCGCACCGAGGCGCCGGGTCGTCACCGCCGTCGTGTTGGCCGTGCTGGGCGTCCTGTTCGCGGCGGCTCCCCAGCTGCTCGTGCTGCCGATCGTCGTGGGCGGGGTGCTCGGTCTGGTGGTGACGGCGCCGGCCGGTGCCCACGTCGGCTACGACGGGTTGCCGCTGGTCGGAGGCGGGGTGCTGCTCGCGGTCGCGCTGCTCGTCCCGCTGCTGGTGCTGCGGGACAGCACGACCCGTGCCGGGGTCCCCGCCTGAGGGCTAGCCGTGGCGGGGCTGCGCTCGGCGTGGCGACCGGGGTGGGGACGAGTGCGGCGCCGACTCGGGTCCGGTGGTGCTCCGGTGGTGCCGCGTCGAAGCCGGGCCCCCGGGCCCGGCTCAGGGGCGGGTGAGCATCCGGTGGGCGGCCTGCAGCCGCGCTCGGGCGCGTTCCGGGGGCAGCCGTCCGCCGGCTCCCAGGGTGACCAGGCCGTGCAGGGTCGACCAGGCCACCTCGGCGCGCACGTCGTCGCCGTCGCGGTCCTCGGTGGGGGGGAAGGCCTCGCGGACGGCGGCGAAGGCGCGGCCGAGGGGTGCGTGGGTGTCGTCGCCGAAGTGCAGCTGGGAGGGCAGGGAGAACATGGCCTCGTAGGTGCGGGGGTGGGCGGCGGCGAAGTCGAGGTAGGCGCCCATCCGGGCCAGCGGCGTGGCCGGGACGGCTTCGAGGGCCGAGCTCAGCGCGGTGAAGCCGTCCAGGGCGACGGCGTCGAGGAGGTCCTGGCGGCTGGCGAAGGCGGAGTACAGCACCGGCTGGGTGACGCCGAGCTCGGCGGCCAGGCGGCGCGTGGTGACCGCGGCCCAGCCCTCGGCTTCGGCGACCTGGCGGGTCAGGCGCGTGATGCGTTCGCGCCGCAGGGTCAGGTCGGGGGCTGGTCTCGGGCTCACGACCCCCAGTCTAGCGCCGTTAGGTATCAGCGGTAGACATCGGTGGGATCGTAGCCTAGCGTCGTTATTCAACGTCGTCGCACCATCTCCCGAAGGGTTCTCCCGCCATGACCGTCCTCACCGCCGTCGCCCTGGCCGTCGCGATCGCCGGCTGCCTCTTCATCCTGTCCATCGGTGCCCGCTTCCTCCTCGCCCCGCGGGTGGCGCTGACCGGTTTCGGTGTCCCGCAGGACGACCCGCGGGCCCTGACGAACATCAAGGGCGTGCGCGACATCACCTCCGGGATCGTGCCCCTGGTCGTGCTCGCCGCCGCCGGGCAGCACGCCCTCGGCTGGGTCCTCCTCGCCGCGGCGATCACCCCGGTCGGGGACGCGCTCATCGTGACCAGGAACGGGGGCACCGTGCGCCACGCGCTGAGCGTGCACGCCTCCACCGCCGCGGTCCTCGTCGTCGCCGGGCTCCTGCTGGCCCTGTCCTGACCCGGCCCCGCTGAGGGGGTGCCGCACGCGGAGACGCGCCGTGGACTCCACCAGGACCGCGACGGCGCGCTCGTCGTCACCCGGCACCCGGAGGACGTCGCCGGCGGCCCCTCGGACGAGCACGGGTCGTCCCGCGCAGTTCCGGCCCCACCGCGTCGTGGAACTCGCACGACGGTCGAGGATCCAACTCCTCCGGCCGGGATCGGCCTGAGGAACTTCGCGGGAACTCCTGTGCGACCGCGGTGTCGAGTGCTAGGAAGTCCTGGGGGTAGAACTCGAGCTTCGTCCGGGGGGACGCGATGAGCCAGAGCGACGCGCAGCGGATCGACGAGCTGGAACGCACGGTGACAGAACTCGTCCAGCAGCTGCAGAGGGATCGACCTGCGGTCGCCGACGGGTCACCGGGAGGGAACGCGCGGAGTTCGCGCCGTGCCGTGCTGGCGGTTCCCCTCGCCCTGGCCGCAGGGGCCGTCGCCTCCGTGGCGACGGCGCGGCCTGCGGCCGCCGCTGCCGGGAACCCCGTGCTGATGGGGAAGGAGAACGACTCGGACGGTGTCGCCACGGGCCTGCTCGGTCCCCTGTACGTGTCGGGGCAGGTGAGCGTCGGCGATGCCACCTTCCAGGACGACGAGATCCGCTTCCCCCTGCCGACGGGCGGGAGTTCGCTGAGCCGGGGCACGTTGTCGATCCGGGTTCCGGCCGACGAGGTGCCGCAGCTGGTGTACCTGACCACTCACCGGGCGGACAGCTGGGGAACCGCCCCGGAGTTGTCCGTCCGTGGCGGTCGTGGCCCGTTCCTGCAGGTCACGGGTGAGGAACTCGGCCGTTGGGACGTGACGGGGGAGACGGCGGTCAGCGTCGCGTCCACCGAGGCGCCGGCCCTCGTCGTCCGGGGCAACGACGGTGTGCGTCACGAGTTCGGTCCCGTCGACCGGGACGTCCCGACGCCCGGGGTGGGGATCGACACCGCGGCGGGGATCGGCGTCGGGATCCGGACGGCCTCCGGGGGTGGGCAGGCGATGGTCGCCACGACCACCGGGAAGGATTCGGGAGCCGACTCGGTCGTGGTCGACAACGCGGGCCGGGGGAGGGCGTTCCTGGCCACGTCGTCGAACCCGGTCAACGACAAGGGTGCGGTGACGGGGGTGAACAACGGCACCGGGGCAGGGGTCTGGGGTCACCAGCCGAACGTCGCGTCGACCGAGGCGGCCGTCGTGGGCTGGTCGGAGGGGACCGCGGGCCGCGGGGGCAGGTTCCGCGGCAAGGCGGCACAGGTCCGTCTCATGCCCGGCCCGAACCCCACGCACCCCCCGTCGGGGTTGGTGGGTGACCTGCACGTCGACAGCACGGGCCGGTTGTGGTTCTGCAAGGGGGCGACCAACTGGAAGCAACTGGCCTAGACGGCGGCCCCGGGCGAAGGGTCCGGTCCCCGGCGCGGCCGCTCACCGCGACGGAGTTCTTCTCCCCGTCGCGGTCCCGTCGGGTTCGGAACGCACGTCCCGGGTCGTCGCCCTCCTGCAGCGGTGCGACGTCCCTCAGCTCAACTCGTCGACGACGACCTCGGTGGCCCGCGCGAGCAGGGCCTCGTCGGACGTCGCGTCGACGTCGGCGCGGTCGGTGAGGATCGCCAGGACCCACGGCGCGCGTCCACCGGTGGGCCAGACCACGCCGATGTCGTTCTGGTTCCCGTAGACCCCGGCGTGACCGGTCTTGTCACCCACGACCCAGCCCGCCGGCACCCCGGCGCGGATCTGCCCGCCGCCGGTGGTGCCCGCTTGCAGCCACCGCACCAGCTGGTCGCGACCGGCGGGCGCGAGGACGTCCCCGGTGGCGTACGCCTGCAACGTCGTGGCCATCGCGCGGGGGGTGCTGGTGTCCGCGGGGTCGCCGGGGGTGATGTCGTTGACGTCCGGCTCGGTGTGCTCCACCTCGGTGGTGTCGTCCCCGAGCGCCCGCAGATCCTCTTCGAGACCGGCCGGACCGCCGAGGTGCGCGAGCACGACGTTGGCCGCGGTGTTGTCGCTGACGGTGACCGCGGCTTCGGCGACCTGGCGCAGCGGCAGCCCGGAGGCCGTGTGCTGCCCGGTGACGGGGGAGTGGGCCACGACCTCGTCCGCCGTCCAGGTCACCACGGCGTCGAGCTCGGCGTCGCCGGTCCGTTCGAGGAGGGCCCCGGCAGCGAGCGCCTTGTAGGTGGACGCGAAGCCGAAGCGTTCGTCGCCGCGGTGCACGACGGTCCTCCCGGACCCGGTGTCGACGGCGAACACGCCCAGGCGGGCGTCGAACGACTCCTCCAGCTGCGCGAACCGCGCCTGCACGGCCGCGTCGGCCGGGGACGCGCTGGGGGACGCGCCGGCGCTGACGCCGGGGGAGCCGCTGCTGCCGGCAGGGGTGTCGTCGGCCGGGGTGGAGGTGCAGCCGGCCAGGACCAGGACGAAGGCGGCGAAGCTCAGGGGACGTCTCACGGGGGAGAGCCTGCTCCCTGCGGCAGACCCGGAGGTGGGCGACTCCGGCGGACGGCGGCTGAGGGCTGCGGTGGTGACGTCCACGACAGCGGGATGACCGTGCGTCGCTCCGGGCACCGGCACGACGGTCCCTCGAACCTCGAAGCATCGATGAGACCCTGATCCCATGGACGTGGGCATGGATCTGATCGGAACCCTCAAGGTGCTCGCCAACCCCACTCGGCTGCAGATCATGGAGTGGTTGCGGACCCCGGAGGATTCCTTCCGCGAGTACGAGCCCATCGCCGACCGGGCCGAGGTGGGTGTGTGCGTCACTCACCTGGCCGCCAAGACCGGCCTGGCTCAGTCGACGGTGTCCACGTACATGGCCTCTCTCGAGCGCCTCGGTCTCGTGAGGGCGACCCGGGTCGGCAAGTGGACCCACTACCGCCGCAACGACGCGCGGGTCGCCGACCTGCTCGAGCAGATCAGGGACCACGTCTAATCGACATTTCGAAGGTCGTCGATACGATGGCGGCATGTCGACGCCCCCTGCCGCTCCCACGCGCAGCGCCCTGATCGTCCACGCCCACCCCGAACCCGATTCCTTCTCCTCGGCTCAGGCCGCTGCTGTCGCCGAGCAGTTGCGCTCACGAGATGTCCAGGTCCACCAGATCGACCTCTACGCCGAGGGGTGGGATCCAGTGCTCGCGCGCGAGCACTTCATGGACGGTCCCGGCTACTTCAAGCCTCAAGCCGAGCAGATGCAGGCCGTGGTCACCGGCACCCTCGACGATCCGGTTGCCGCCCACCTGCGACAGGTGCAGCAGGCCGACCTGCTCGTGTTGTCGTTCCCGCTGTGGTGGTTCTCGATGCCGGCCATCATGAAGGGGTGGGTGGACCGCGTCTTCGTCATGGGTGCCACCTTCGGCGGTGAGCACGGAATCTTCGAGCGAGGTGGCCTGCGGGGGAAGAAGGCCATCGTGGTGCTGACCACTGGTGGCGCTCAGCCCGCCTTCGCTCCAGCGGCGCCCGGCGGGTACGGGGACATCGATGCCTTCCTCTTCCACATCCACCGCGGCATGCTCGAGTTCGTCGGCTACGACGTCCTGCCGCCCGTGATCACCTACGGCCCGACCCGCCTCGACGGGGCCGAACGCGCCGCGGCCCTGGCGCACGTCCAAGCCCACATCGCGAACCTCCTGGGCGATTGACTGCCCTCGCACCGCGTCAGCAGAACCGGCTCGGCGATCTCCCGCTCACCGGCACGACCGTGACCTCGTGGCCGGCGGGACGACCGTGGAGTCCCTGGCGCCCGGAGGCTCGTGGGGAGAGGGTGGCGGGATGGCTGAGGAGACGGTGGTCCGCGCGCGGGTGCGGCACGAGCCGGACCGCTCGTACACCGTGCTCGTCGTCGGCCCCGCCGGGGAGGTCGAGGTGGGGGCGACGAACGAGACCGGGCAGCTGGACCGGCTGGCCGCGGAGGGTGCCGCACGGCTGCTGGGGGTGCGGCCGGAGCAGGTCGCGGTGGAGCTGGTGGTGCCGCGCCCGCCCTACGGACGCGACGGGCAGCTGGTGCGCATCACCAGCCGGGACGTTCCCGAGGACCACGGGGCGCTGGGGCAGGCGCACTGGTTCGGGGCGGAGGCGGCCTGGTTCGTGACCGTCGCCGGCAGCGGCACGGGCGTCGTGGCGTCGGAGGGGCTGGACTTCGCGCCGCGGGTGGAGCAGGCCGAGCTCGCCGAGCTCACGGACCACCTGCAGCGGGCCGGTCGGCGGGGTTGAGAGCGTCGCGGGGTCGACCGGTGCGCGGCCCGTCGCGTGGGACGGCTCAGCGCGGCAGCGTCGCCCGCGAGCACCGCGTGACGTACTCCAGCGCCAGCGACCCCGTCTCGGCCAGGTGCGCCTGCGCCTGGGCCCGCACGTCCTCGAGCACCTCCTCGCGCCGCTGCGGCGTCAGGGCGATCACCCAGGACCGCGAGCGCGTCAGGTCCAGCAGGGAGTCGAGCGTGACCGGGTCCGACCAGCGCACGTCGTAGCGCTCGACGGGCCCGAACGGCGGCCCGACGCGGGGCGCGAGGCTGCCGAGCTGCTCCTCCCCGGGTCCGGGCAGGAGGCGGTCCAGGCGGGCGATCCAGTCGACGCCCGCGTCGCGCACGTTCCACAGCAGGCCGAGGCGGCCCCCGGGGCGCAGGACGCGGGCGACCTCGGGGGAGGCGGTGGCGGGGTCCACCCAGTGCCAGGCCTGCGCCATGAGCACGGCGTCGACGGACCCGTCGGGCAGGGGGATCGACTCGCCCGTGCCGTCGAGGACCTCGACCCCGGGCAGCACCTTCGCGAACTGCTCGCGCATCCCCGGCGCCGGTTCGACGGCGACGACGTCCAGGCCGCGGGCCACCAGCGACCGCGTCAGCTTGCCGGTGCCGGCGCCCAGGTCCAGGACCCGGCGGGCACCGTCGGGCAGCAGCCAGTCGAGCGCCTCGGCGGGGTAGCTGGGGCGGGCGCGGTCGTAGACGTCGGCGACGGCCCCGAAGGACCGGGCGCGGTCCACGACGCGATCTCCGGTTCGGTCTCCAGGGGGCCCGGGCTGGCTCATGCCCGCCATCGTGCCGCCCCGCGGCGGCTCCCCGGGAACCGCCCCGTCCGTGGGTAAGCTCACCCCGCCATGCCTGTCGAAGATGAGGTCCAGCCCCTGAGCGGACCAGCCCCCGTCGCCACCATCGTGCTGCCCTGCTACAACGAGGAGGCGCACGTCCTGCTGGAGATCCAGCGCATCACCAAGGTGATGGACGACGACGGCATGCCGTACGAGCTGCTGGCGGTCGACGACTGCTCCACCGACGACACCCTGAAGGTGCTGCGCTCGGTCGAGGACGAGTACCCGCACCTGCGCGTCGTGGCCTTCCGCCGCAACGGCGGCTCAGGCACGGTCCGGCGCATCGGCACCCAGATGGCCCGCGGCGAGATCGTCGTGTGGACCGACGCCGACATGTCGTACGAGAACGAGCGCATCCCCGAGCTGGTCCGGGTGCTGCTGGACGACGACTCCTACGACCAGGTCGTCGGCGCGCGCACCACCGAGGAGGGCTCGCACAAGGCGCTGCGCGTGCCGGCCAAGTTCGTCATCCGCAAGGTCGCCGAGGTCCTGGCCCGCCAGCGCATCCCGGACCTGAACTCCGGGCTGCGCGCGTTCCGCAAGTCGGTGTCGCTGCCGTACCTGCGGCTGCTGCCGGCCGGTTTCTCGTGCGTCACGACGATCACGCTGTCGTTCCTGTGCAACCAGCACGACATCAAGTACGTGCCGACGACCTACGCCAAGCGGGCGGGGAAGTCGAAGTTCCACTTCACCAAGGACGCCTACCGGTACATCCTGCAGGTGCTGCGGATGATCATGTACTTCGAGCCGCTGCGCGTGCTCATGCCGCTGGCGCTGACCCTGTTCGGCCTCGGGTTCGTCAAGGGCGTCGTCGACATGGTCCGCCACCCCTTCTACTTCCCGGCCAACACGGTGCTGCTGCTGGTGTCGGGTCTGCTCGTGGGGGCGGTCGCGCTGCTCGCCGACCTCGTCGTGCGCTCGAGGGACAGCGCGTGAGCGACGAGCGCCGCGACGGCGCCTGGACGCAGGGAACGCGTCCGGCGCTGGGCGCCGGCTCCAGACGGATTCGCTGCGCGGTCCCGGAAGAAGGCGCCGTCACCGGCGGCGCGACGGAGCGGACCGGGGGGATCGCGTGAGCGACGAGCGGCGCAAGATCGCGGTCGTCGGCCCGGCCCACCCGAACAAGGGCGGCATCGCCGTCCACACCACCGAGCTCGCCCGGCACCTGGCGCAGGACCCGGCCGCCGACGTGAAGCTCGTCTCGTGGAGCAGGCTGTACCCCGAGCTGCTCTACCCGGGGCAGGTGGGCCTGCCCGACGCCACTCCCGAGGTGCCCGAATTCACCCCGACCCTGCGCCCGCTGTCCTGGTCGTCGCCGGCGTCCTGGTGGTCGACGGGCCGCCGGCTGGCCGGGGCGGACCTCGTCGTCCTGGCCCACGTCGTCCCGCTGCAGGTCCCCGCGCTGCTGACGGTCCTGGCCGCGATGAAGGTCGCCCGCAGCACGGCCCGCACCGTCGTCGTCGCGCACAACGTCCTGCCCCACGAGCCGAAGCCCGGTGACGAGCTCCTCGTCCGCCGCCTGTTCGCGGCCGTCGACGGCGTCGTCGTGCACTCCGACGCGCAGGCCGCGCTGGCCCACGCCCACGGCGCCCGCCGCGTCGTGCAGGCCGACCTGCCCCCGCACCTGCCCGGCGGTCCCCGGCTCGCGGGCGAAGCCGGGTCCCGCGTCCCGCGCGACGGCGGCGTCCGGCTGCTGAGCCTGGGCGTCGTGCGCGAGTACAAGGGCCTCGACCTGCTCCTCGAGGCTCTCGCCGAGGTCCACCAGCGCGGGTTCGACGCCCGCCTCACCATCGCCGGTGAGCTGTGGGGCGCGGCCGGCCGCCGCGTCCGCGAGCTCGCCACCGCCCCCGGGATGCGCGGCCACGTCGAGCTGCGCGAGGGGTACGTCCCCGCGTCCGAGATCGCCGGGCTGATGGCCGCCCACGACGCCGTCGTCCTGCCCTACCGGTCGGGGACGGCCTCGCAGAACGCGGTCCTCGCCTTCGCCCACGGCCTGCCCGTCCTCGCCACCCGCGTCGGCTCCTTCCCCGCGCAGGTCCGCGACGACGTCGACGGGGTCCTCGTCGAACCCGGCAGCGTCCGGGCCCTCGCCGACGGCATCCTGCGGCTGGCCGACGGCGGGCTGAAACGCCTGCGGGACAACGTCGAAGCCCCCGACCTCGAGGGTCCCTGGGACGCCTACGCCGCCGCCGTCGACCACGCCGCCGAGGGCGGCACGGCCGCCGCCCCGCCCGGGGGCCGGCTGCTCGCCGTCGCCAAGCGCGGCGCCGAGCACGCCCTGTGGACCCGTGTCGGCGTCCAGCGCCGCGTGGGCGAGCAGCTGGCGAAGCACCGGCTCGGACTGGCCCCCGCGGACCGGCCCGTGCCCTCCGGCGTCCCGCGCACCGGCGTCCTGCACGACTCCGCCGAGGTCGCCGACGCCGTCGCCCAGACCGCCCGGCTGCGCCTGCCCGCCCACCCCGACGCCCCGAAGAACTGGGACGCGCTCGGCGCCGTCGCCGCCGTCCTGACCCTCGCCGACGACGGCTCGCGCACCGCCCGCGTCCTCGACGCCGGCTCGGCCCGCTACTCACCGGTCCTGCCGTGGCTGCGGCTGTACGGCCTGGGCCGCGAGAGGGGCTCCCTGGCCGGGATCAACCTGGAGTTCGGGGCCACCGTGCACCGCGACGGCGTCGAGTTCCGCCGCGGCGACGTCACCGACACGGGCCTGGCCGACGCCTCCCTCGACGCCGTGACGTGCATGTCCGTCATCGAGCACGGGGTCCCGATCGAGGGTTTCCTCACCGAGACCGCCCGCGTCCTGCGCCCCGGTGGCGTCCTGGCCCTGTCCACCGACTACGACCAGGACCCGCCGGACACCACCGGGGTCACCGCCTACGGCGCACCCGTGAAGATCTTCTCCCCGGCCGACCTGCGCGACCTCGTCGCGCTCGCCGGCCGCGTCGGCCTCGACCTCGTGGGTGACCTCACCGACGACGTCCTGGCCCACCCCGAACGGCCCGTGCACTGGAAGCGGACCGGGCTCGACTACACGTTCGTCCTGCTGACGTTCGTGCGGCGCTGAGTGGTCTCCACGCTCCTGGGGGTCCTGCGCTCGCGCGCCGTCCGGATCGGGTTCCTCGTCGTCGCCCTCGGCCTGGCCGTCGCGTACGTCGTGCGCGACCGCACCGAGATCGCCGCCGCGTGGTCCCGGCTCGACGCGCTGTCGGTGCTGCTCGCGCTCGTCTGCTCCCTGGCCAACGTCGCGCTGTCCGGGGCGTCGTGGCGCTCGGTCATGGGCGACCTCGGCTCGAAGCTGCCCGTCGGCGCCGCCTCCCGGGTGTTCTTCGTCGGCCAGCTCGGCCGGTACATCCCCGGCAGCGTGTTCCAGTTCGTCGCCCAGGCCGAGCTCGCCCGCGACCACGGCGTGCCGCGGCGGCGCACGGGGTCCGCGCTCGTCGTCGCCCTGCTCGTCTCCCTCACGACGGCGTCGCTGATCGTCACCGGCGTCCTGCCGATCGCCCTGCACGGCAGGGCCATCGCCGGCTGGGAGTGGACCGGCTGGCTGCGCTGGACCACACCGCTGCTGCTCGTCCTGCTGGTGCCCGCCGTCACCAACCGGCTGCTGGCGCTCCTGCTGCGCCTGGCCCGTCAGGAACCCCTCGAGCACCGCGTCACCCTGCGCGGGCTGCTCGCCTCCGCCGGCTGGGCGACGGGGTCCTGGATCGCCGTCGGGCTGCAGGTCTTCGTCCTCGCCCGCGCGGTGGGGTCGGACTGGTCGACCGGGTCCACGCTGGCGCTCGCGCTCGGCGGGTACGTCGTGGCGTGGATGGTCGGGTTCTTCGTCGTCCTGGCGCCCGCGGGGGCCGGGGCGCGCGAACTCGTCCTGGGGGCGGTGCTCGGCCTGGCCCTCGGCGGTGGGGGAGCGGCCGTCGTCGTCCTCGGGTCCCGGGTGCTGCTGACCGTCTCGGACCTGGTGCTCGCCTTCGCCGCCCTGGCCGGTCACCGCGCCGAGATCGCGGCGAAGGTCAAGGCCGAGCGCTCCCGCCGCTGACCCGCCCGCTCGGGACCGGGTCGTGGACGCATCGCGCCGAACCCATTGGCGCGATGCGTCCACGACCCACCCCCCCCGGGCGAGCCCCGGACCGTCGGAGGCCGCAGGTGTCAACCAGCGGTTGACGCCCCGACAGTGTCAACCTACGGTTGACGCATGACCGACTCCACGCAGCTCGTCCGGCTCGACGACCTCATCCGCGCCGTCGCCGGCCGCCACGACACCCCGCTCGAACGCCTCAGCGACGCCGTCGTCCTCGGGGACCACCTCGGGGAGACCGCCGACGCGCTCATCGGCCACTTCGTCGACCAGGCACGCCGCTCCGGGGCCTCCTGGTCGCAGATCGGCGTCAGCATGGGCGTGACCCGCCAGGCGGCCCAGAAGCGCTTCGTCAGCAAGGACGACGGGACGCCGGAACCGCTCGACGCCAGCCAGGGGTTCAGCCGCTTCACCGACTCCGCGCGCGCCGTCGTCGTCGGGGCGCAGGAACTCGCCCGCGCGGGGAGCAGCGCGACGATCGCCGTCCCGCACCTCCTGCTGGCCGCGCTGGACCAGGACGCCGTGGGGCAGGCCGTCACGGCCCAGGGCGTGTCCCTGGAGGAGGTCCGGCGCGTCGCGCGGGCCTGCCTGCCCCCGGCGTCCGCGGACGTGCCCGCGCTGATCCCCTTCGACGCGCAGACCAGGGCGGTGCTGGAGGGCACGTTCGCCCAGGCGCAGGCCCGGGGGGCCGAGCACGTCGACGCCGTCCACGTCCTGCTCGCGCTGCTGGCCGTCGAGGACGGGACCGGGATCCTGTCGGGCCTGGGCGTGCGGGCCGAGGCCGTCTCCGGGTAGCCCTGCGCGACCGGTCCCTGCGGCAGTCGGGTGATTCCCGGCGCGACGGCTCCCGGACGGGTCCAGCCCCGCCCGGGGCCGGCCGACGTACCGGGGGTGGAGCTCCCGACTGCGCCGTCGCGCGACGCGCAGTGGGCGCTGCCCGCCGACCTGCTCGACGCCGTCACGCGCGAGGACGTCGGGCTCGAGGACGTTCTGGCCCTCGTCGTCGACCGGCTGGCCGGCCCGTGCGGTGTCCGCGACGCCCGCGTCCTGGCGCCGGGGGAACCGGCCGCCGCGGGCGCGCTGGTCGTCCCGCTGCTGCTGCTCGGCGAGGCGGTCGGGCGGCTGCAGCTGCGGTGCACCGGCCCGGGTGCCGCGGCCCCCGCGCCGTCCGTGCTGGCCGCCGTCGCGCACCACGTGGCCGTCCTGCTCAAGGCCGAGACCATCCGGCGCGCCCGGGAGCTGGACGCCGTCGCAGCCGACGCCGTGCGGCGCCTGTTCGAGGAGGGCACCCGGGCCACGTCCGTCCACCAGGCCGCCGAGGTGCTCGCGCGGGTCAGCGCCGACGCGCTGCGGACCGAGCGCGTCGCCGTGCACCTGTGCGAGGAGGACGGGCGCATCCTCGACCTGCTCGGCCTCGGCGTCCCCGAGTCCGTCGCGGCCGCGCTGCGGGCGCAGCTCGTCGGCCGGTCCGCGCTGGGCTCGCCCGTGTGGCGGCGCGCCCAGGAGCTCGGCGAGCCGGTGCTGGCCGACTGCGCCGTGGCCACGCCGGGCCGCCCGGGCGGGTTCGTCGCCACCATGGAACTGCTCTCGTACGCCGCGCTGCCGCTGCGGTCGGCGCGCGGGTTCGTCGGGATGGTCCTGTGCGGGGACGTGAGCCGCACCCGCACCTGGACCGAGCACGAGCGCCGGGTGGCGCGGCAGCTGTCCCTGCAGGGCGCGCTGGTCGTCGACAGCGCCCGCTCGCGCCAGGCCGAGCACGAGCTGCTCGCCGAGCTGCGGCACCGCGCCGACCACGACGGGCTGACCGGGCTGCCCAACCGCGGAAGGCTGCTCACGGCGCTCGCCGAGCTCCTGCCCGCCGCGCCGCAGGACGGGGGTGCGCTGCTGCTCCTCGACCTCGACGGGTTCAAGCAGGTCAACGACACCCTGGGCCACCACGCCGGCGACGAGCTCCTGCGGGTGGTCGCCCGGCGCCTGGGCGCCGTCGTCCGGGAGGGCGACGTCCCCGCCCGGCTCGGCGGCGACGAGTTCGCCGTCCTGGCGCGCGGGGTGTCGGCCCCGGAGGCCGCGGCGCTCGCCCGCCGGGTCGCGGCGGCCGTGGCCGAACCCCTGACGGTCGACGGCGTCCGGGTGGGCGTGGGGGCGAGCGTCGGGACCGCGCTGCTGCCCGAACACGGGCAGGACGTGCCCGGGCTGCTGCGCGCGGCGGACGCCCGGATGTACGAGGGCAAGAAGAGGTCCCGGCGCCTGCGCGCGCGGTCTTCCGCGAGCGTGAAGAACGCCCGAACTTCTCCCGTGAGCACGGGGTGACGGGCCCGGACCGGCGCTGAGACTGGCCGGGTCAGCCCACCACGAGAGGAACCGCCATGACCCCCCAGACCGCCGTCGTCCTGGACTCGCCGCTGCCCGTCGTGACCGACACCGACGACCTGCGCACCACGTTGTGGGAGCAGGACCGCTGGGAGAACTGGACCGTCGACTGACGCCGGGCACCCGCGACCGGAGCCGCCCCGGTCAGGCGGGCCCGGCCGCCCGCGCCTCCTCGACCCCCGCGAGCGCCTCGCGCAGCGACTCGATCCAGTCCCGCTGGTGCTGCCCGACGAGGCGCACGCACCAGGCGAGCGCCTCGGAGCGGGTCCGGGCGACGCCGGCGTCGACGAGGGTGTCGAGCACCTGGCGCTGGGGTTGGCGCAGCCGCGTCATGACGGGGGTGGCGAGGTTGGTGAACAGCTCCTCGGTCTGACCGCACGCCGCGCCCCAGGCGACCTTGCGGCCGAACAGGGACTCGGCCTCGTCGGCGATCCGCATGCGGGCGGGGCGGGTCTCCTCGCGGAAGCGGGCGACGCGGCCCGCTTCGGCGCGACGGGTGGCCCCGCTGCCGGTGCCGTCACCGCCCTCGGTGCTCTCGGGGACGGCGAGCCGTCCGGTGACCACGATCTCCTCGCGGTCGACGGAGACCGCGGGGGCGGTCTCGAACCAGTCCTGCGGCAACCGGCCGGAGAGCCAGGCCGCGATGTCGGCGTCATCGCTCATGCAGCGATTACACGATTACGCCGTTGCACAGTCAAGGGGTCACGAGGCGTCGGGGCGCTCCGTGGCGACCCGCCGGAACTCCTCGAGCACCGCGGCCGTCGGGGCGTCGGTGCCGCGCCCGGCCCGGGTCGCCGCGTAGATCGACCGCGCGGGCGGCGGGCCGGTCAGGGGCACCACGCGCAACCCGCTGGGCCGCAACGGGTGCGCCAGTCGCGGGACGAGCGCGACCCCCGCCCCCGCAGCCACCAGGGCCGCCAGGGCGTCGTACTCGCCGGTGTGGTGACGCACGTCGGGGGAGAAGCCCGCGGCCGCGCAGGCGCCCATGGTGATCTGCGCGCACGCGTCGTCGGCGGCCGCGGCGATCCACTCCTCGCGGGCCAGTTCGGCGAGGTCGACCTCGTCGCGGTCGGCGAGCCGGTGGTCGGCCGGCAGCAGGACGTCCAGGACGTCGGTCAGCAGGTCGACGCGGTCGTAGCGGGCGTCATCGCGGCGCGGGCCGCCCGGGTGGTCGACGGCGACCACGACGTCGAGCTCGCCGGCGTCCAGCCCCGCGATCGCCACGACGGGGTCGCGTTCGCGCACCAGCAGCCGCAGCCCGGGGCGGTCGCGGCGCAGCCGTCGCAACGCGGGGGCGACGACGGCGAAGACGGCGGTGGCCAGCGACCCGATCCGGACCTCCCCGACCGCCCCGGCGTCGAAGGCGACGAGGTCGGCGCGGGCCTTCTCGAGCTGGGCGGCGACGGCGTCGGCGTGCGCGAGCAGGACGCGGGCCTGACCCGTGAGCCGGACGCCGCGGCCCTGGCGCTCGAAGAGCGGGACGTCGAGGTCGCGGGCCAGGCCGGCGAGCTGCTGCGAGACGGCCGAGGGGGTCAGGTGCAGGGCGGCGGCGGTCGCGGCGACCGTGCCGCGCCGCTCCACCTCGCGCAGGAGGCGGAGCCTGCGCAGGTCGATCGTGAAGTCCTCACTGTCGAGACTCATGAGGAAACTCTAGCTGGACTGAACGTTCGCCGGGGGTGGACGATCGAGGCGTGACCCGCCGCGCCGCCCTGATGTTCGCCGCCCTCGGCGTCGCCTGGGGCATCCCCTACCTGCTCATCAAGGTCGCGGGCGACGAGCTCGCCCCGTCCACGCTCGTGCTGGCCCGCACGGCCGTCGCCGCGCTCGTGCTCGCACCCATCGCGTTGTCCCGCAAGGAGGTGCGCGACAGCCTGCCGACGCTGGCGCGGCACTGGAAGGCCGTCGTCGCCTACACCGGGTTCGAGATCGTCGGCCCCTGGCTGTTCCTGGCCCGGGCCGAGCACGACCTGCCCAGCTCCACGACCGCCGTCATCATCTCCGCGGTGCCCGTGGTCGGTGCGGTCCTCGCCCTCGCGACCCGGCGCTCCGAGCGCCTCGGCGGCCTCGGCTGGGCCGGTCTGGCCCTGGGGACCCTGGGGGTGGCGACCCTCGTCGGCTTCGACCTCGTCCCCACCCAGTTCGGCGCCGTCGCCGAGCTGGCCGTCGTCGTGGTCGGGTACGCCGTCGGGCCCGCGATCCTCGCCCGCCACCTGTCCGAGCTGCCCGGGATGGCCGTCGTCCTCGCCAGCCTCGTGCTCTCCGCCCTCGTCTACGTCCCCGTCGTGGCGCTCGGGCCGGGCCTGCCGGACGCGGTGTCCGCCCCCGTCGTGGCCTCGGTCGTCGTCCTCGCCCTCGTCTGCACCGCGGGGGCCTTCCTCCTGCTGTTCGCCCTCGTGGGCGAGATCGGCCCGGTGCGCTCCACCTCCATCGTCTACGTCAACCCCGTCGTCGCCGTCGTGGCCGGGGCCGTCGTGCTGGGGGAGCGGATCACCCTCACCACCGTCGCCGGGTTCGCGCTGGTGCTCGCCGGTTCCTTCCTGACGACCCGCGGCCCCCGCGAACCCGCCCGGAACGCGCCCGGGCAGCCCGCGGCGCCGCTTACCGTGGAGGCATGACGCCGGACGGGGAACTGCGCTGGACCCCCGGCCGCCCCGTCCCCGTCGCCGCCATGCTCACCCCGCTGCGCCGCGGGGCCGGGGACCCGACCCACCGCCTCGACCCCGACGGGACGTTCTGGCGCGCCACGCGCACCCCGGAAGGCCCCGTGACGCTGCGCGTGCGGGGCCTGCGCGACGCCGTCGAGGCGCAGGCCTGGGGGCCCGGCGCGGACTGGGTGCTCGCCGGGGTCCCCGAGCTGCTGGGCGCCGCCGACGACACCTGGGCCGACTTCGTCCCGAACCCCGAGCACCCGCTCCTGGTCCAGTCCTGGCGGGCGAACCCGCACTGGCGCACCACCCGCACCCGCGCCGTGTTCGAGGCGGTCTCCGCCTCGGCGCTGGAGCAGGTCGTCACCTGCGTCGAGGCGTTCGCCGCGTGGCGCCGACTCGTGCAGCGGTTCGGCGAACCCGCCCCCGGGCCGGGCGGGCTGATGCTGTCGCCGACCCCCGAGCAGTGGACCCGCATCCCGTCCTGGGAGTGGCTGCAGGCCGGGGTGGAGCTGCGCCGCCGCAAGGTCACGATCCTCGCCGCGTCCCGCGCCACGGGCCTCGAACGCACGCTGGGGATGGGCCCGGAGGAGGCCGACCGCGCGTTGCGGTCGCTGCCGGGGATCGGGGTGTGGACGTCGGCGGAGGTCCGCCAGCGCGCCCACGGCCACGCCGACGCGTTCAGCTTCGGCGACTACCACGTCGCCAAGAACGTGTCGTTCGCGCTGACGGGGGAGGTCCTCGACGACGCCGGCTGCGCCGAGGTCATCGAGTGCTACCGCGGGCACCGCTACCGCGTGCAGCAGTTGCTGGCCTTCGCCGGGGTGGTGCGGCCGCGGCGGGCGCCGCGGATGACCCTGCCGACGCACACCCCGAACCGGGCGGTGCGGCGGGGGGCGTTCTCCGCGCGCTGAGGCGGGGCCCGGTGAGCCGGGCACGATCGATGACCGTTCAGGCGCCCGGACCGCGCAGCGTCCCGAGCGCCCGCGCGAACGCCCGCACCGGCGACCCGTCCCCGCCGCTCAGGGCCAGCGGCACGGCGAAGAACTCCACCCGCCCCGGCAGTGCCGCCAGGTTCGTGAGGTTCTCCACGAGGACCCCCGGGTCGTCCCGCGTCCCGAGCAGGACCCGGTGGACGGCGAGGGTGCCGGGGGCGTCGACGCTGGGGCCGTCGATCCCGACGGTCCGCACCCCCGCCTCCCGCAGCGCCCGGGCTGCCGCGACCGTGAGGTGGGTCTCGTCGGACCCGCTGCGCAGCAGCACGATCCGGCACCCGGAGACGTCGGGCAGCCGCTCGATCGCCGTGGCCCCGCGGACGTCGAGCACGACGGCCTCGCCGGCGAACAGGTCCAGGGGGAGTTCGTCGATCGCCGGACCGTCGGGGTCGACGTGCGCCGGGGCGTCGACGTGGGTCCCCGTGTGCGAGCCCAGCGCGAGCTCGGTGATGCGGAAACCGTCACCCGCCACGACCCGGGCCGAGAACTCCGGGTCGCCGGGGAACACCGGCATCCCCGGGTGCAGGGGCCGGGTCAGGTCGACCCACATCAGCGGGGGAGTTCGACGACCCGCACGACGACCCCGTCGGGGACGCGGTGGACGAGACCGGCGAGGAACTCCGTCCACAGCGCCGACAGCACCCGCTGGGTGAGGACGCCGAGGGAGAAGTCGTCGGCGGCCTCCAGGTGCAGCGCCGGGCCCTTCACGAACACCTTCCCGTCGAGGACGGGCCCGGCGGCCAGGGCCACCTCGGCGGTGCGTTCGAGGCGTTCGGTCAGGGTGCCGGGCGTCACGGGCGGGGGTTCGACGGCGCCGGCGCCCAGGGCGGCGCGCACGGCCTCGACGTGACCGAGGCGGAACCAGTCGCCGGCCGCGTCCCGCACGAGCGAGCGGGCGCCCGGGCCGGGGTCGTCGGCCGGCAGGACGAGCTCGGCGAACCCCCGGAACAGGGCGGCGGGGACCCCCGAGGTCTTGCCCTTGACGAGGTCGGCGGCGGCGGCGATCTCGTCCACGAGGGCGCGGGCGGTCACCGACAGGTCCCGGCCCTGCGCGTCGACGGTCCCGCGCAGGTCGTCGAGGACGTCGAGCCCGGCGGCGCCGAGGGCGAAGTCGGTCTGCCCGGCGCGCCAGGGGCGCCCGGCGGTGTCGGTGACGACGACGCCGACGACGGCGCCGGTCAGCTCGTGCAGCCGGGCCCGCAGGTCGCGGGCCGCGGCGTCGGGGTCGGGCGGCAGCGTCAGCACGACGTCGCCCTCGACGTTGGAGGCGTCGACGCCGGCGGCGGCCATGACGGGCCCGGCCGCGGACTGCACGACGCGCGAGACGCCCGCCGGGGTGCGGCGCGCGGCGACCAGGCGCCGGGACTCGCGCAGGACGACCTCGTCGCGGTCGGTCGCGGGCACGCTCAGGCCGGCGGCCTTGGACACGACCTTGCTGGAGATCGCGATCACGTCGCCGTCGTTGAGGGAGGCCCGCTGCAGGTGCAGGGCGTCGACGACGAGCCGGGCGACGTCGTCCCCGGCGTGCACCTCGCCGATGCCCGTCAGCCCGACGATCTGGACGGGGTGGGGGGAGTGGGCGCTCACGCGGCACGCTCGGCGTCGACGAGTTCGAGCGCGAGGTCGAGCGCGGCGCCGGCCAGGTCGGCCGTGGCCCGCGGGTCGCTCATGAGCAGCGGCCGGCGGCGCACGTGCAGACCGGCGCGCACCGGGGGCTCGTCCTCCTCGGCCACGAGCCAGCCGTCGAGGAAGTCGGCGTACAGACCCGCGACGGCGGCCGCGGTCGTGGGGACGCCGATCGCGGCCAGGCAGGCGTCGGCCATCCCGCGCACGGGGGCGCCGCCGATCACGGGGGAGACGCCCACGACGGGGGCCGCCGTCGCGGCGAGGGCGTCGCGGATCCCGGGGACCTGCAGGATCGTCCCGATCGAGACGACGGGGTTGCTGGGCGGCAGGACGACGACGTCGGCGTCGCGGACCGCCTCGAGCACGCCGGGGGCGGGGGTCGCGGCGGCCGCGCCGACGGGTTCGATGGCCAGCGCGGGCACGGCCGCGTGCAGGCGGACCCACCACTCCTGGAAGTGCACGCGGCGCGTCGAGCCGTCCGGTCCGGCGAGGTCGACGTGCGTCTCGACGACGTCGTCGGTCATCGGCAGGAGGCGGACCCCGGGCTGCCAGCGCTCGCACAGCCGGGCGGTGACCTGCGAGAGGGTGGCGCCCTCGGCGAGCATCCGGGTGCGGACGAGGTGGGTGGCGATGTCCTTGTCGCCCAGGGTGAACCACGACGGTTCGGCGCCGTAGACGGCCAGTTCGGCCGCGACGCCGGAGGACTCCTCGGCCCGCCCCCAGCCGCGGACCTCGTCGATGCCGCCGCCGAGGGTGTACATCACGGAGTCGAGGTCGGGGGAGATCCGCAGGCCGTGCAGGGTGATGTCGTCGGCGGTGTTGCTGATCACGGTGACGCGGGCGTCGCGGCGCACGGGGTCCTGGGCGGCGGCCAGGTGGTTCAGCAGGCCGCGCAGGAACCGGGCGCCGCCCACACCACCGGCCAGTGCGGTGATCCGAAGGGGTCTGATCGCGTCGCTCACGGGGGCCATCATCCCCCGGCGCGACCCTGCTCACCCGAACGGACCAGCGGGCGAGGGGTTCCGGTCGTGTGCCTGGTGTGACGGATGTGGTCAGGGTCTCCGCACGAGGAGCACGAGATACCACGGTGGGCTTGACTCTGAGGGACGACACGCGTGTAATTCCACTAGTGGTGGTCGCACGGTGACTTGCACATCACGCGGAGTGACAGACCGAGGCTGCGGGGGCACCAGTGAGCGATGACATCGAGTACCTCGAGGACGAGGACGGCGCGGAGGACGGTGTCGGCTTCCCGTCGGCGGACGGTCGCCCCGAACTCGCGCTCGTCGACCTGACCGGGGGCCTGACCGGCCTGTCCGGCCTGACCCCGGAGGACCCGGGCTGGCAGGAGCTCGCGCTCTGCGCCCAGACCGACCCCGAGGCCTTCTTCCCCGAGAAGGGCGGGTCCACCCGCGAGGCCAAGCGCGTCTGCCTCGGCTGCGAGGTCCGCCAGGAGTGCCTCGAGTACGCGCTCGGCAACGACGAGCGCTTCGGCATCTGGGGCGGGCTGTCCGAGCGCGAGCGCCGTCGCCTCAAGCGCCAGATCAGCTGAGATTCCTCCCCCCGCGCGCTGAAGTCGCACCCCGGACCTGACGAGAAGTCAGGACGGGGGGACCGCCGGTCCTCGGAGTCAGCACGGGTCACGGGGGGCGGTTCCATGAGCCAGTCGATCTGGGAGCGGCGGCAGGCCGTCGCCTCACGACTGGAGGAGCACGGCAAGGTCGACCGCGTCGTCAAGGACGAGTTCGCGACGGCCCTGGCCGCCGCGTCGCTGCAGCCCGCCGACGTCGACCCCCACGGCCACCTCGCCCGCGCCGTCACCGCCGTCGCTCACCTGGCCGCCGGCGACCCCGGCTACGACGTCGTCCTCGGTCTGCCCTCGGGTGCCCACGGCGTCCGCGTCCACACCGGGCCCGACGGTCGCGTCGTGGTCGCCGTGGTCTCCCTCAGCGTCGCCGAGCCCGCCCCGGCGGCCGTGGCCTCCGAGCTCGCCGCGCTCCTCTGGCAACGCTGACACGCCCGTCCGCGCTCACGAACCCCTGGAACCACCCGAACGGACCCTCAGGGACGCCGTTCCGCCCGACGATCACTCAACCAGCGCCGGATCCCCGGCTGAACGTCACTGACGACCGTTGGTGCGCCACCGGCGCACGCTGGAAGAGGAGCAGGCATGACCTTCCTGTTGCGCCGCGTCCGGGTGGGCGCGCGCTTCGCCATCGCGTTCGGGGTGATCCTCGCGCTGACGCTGCTGACGGGGGCCGTCGCCTTCATCGGGAGCAACGAGCAGTCCAAGACCGTGCAGCAGACGCGCGACGCGTCCCGGCTGGTGAAGTACGTCGACCAGCAGCGGTACTACGACGCCGACATCAGCGGCTGGCAGGCCGCCTACGCGTGGGACACCTACCGCATCGGCGTCGACGGCGCGCTGGCCGACGACAACCCGAACCGCGCGCGCTACCTGCAGGACCGCACCGACCTCGTCACGGCCCTCAAGAGCGCCCCGCTGAACCTCATGACGGCCCAGGAGAAGGCCCTCAACGTCGAGCTCATCGGCCTGTGGGACCAGTTCATCGACTACGACAACCGCGCCGTCATCGCCTACCAGGAAGGGCGCACCGCCGACGCCGAGGAGCACATCCTGCAGGGCGGCTACCCCGTCTACCAGCAGATCCTCACCGAGATGGACAAGCTGGAGACGTCCGTCACCGCCCGCAGCGCCGCCGCCGAGGCCCACGCCGCCCACGTCGCGCAGGTCGCCCGGGCCTTCATCATCGGCTTCGCCGTCCTGGCCGTCGTCCTCGTGGCCCTCATGCTCGTCGCCCTGGTCCGCACCGTCGTCACGCCGCTGCGCCAGCTCACCCAGCGCGCCGACGAGGTCGCCTCCGAGCGCCTGCCGCAGGCCATCGCCCAGATCCAGGTCATGGCCGCCGACGCGACCCCGCCGACGCTGCCGGCCTTCGCCGTCACCACCAAGGACGAGCTGGCCGACCTTGCCGTCGCCTTCAACCACGTCCAGGACAGCGCCCTGGACCTGGCCGTGGAGCAGCACCGCGCCGACCGCGCCGCCGCCGAGATGCTCGTCAACCTCGGCCGCCGCAACCAGAACCTGCTCAGCCGCACCCTGGCCTTCCTGTCCGACCTCGAACGCAGCGAGCGCGACCCGCAGGTCCTGGAGAAGCTGTTCAAGCTCGACCACCTGTCCACCCGCGTCCGCCGCAACGCCGAGTCGATGCTCGTCCTGGCCGGCGCCGACCAGACCCGTGCGAAGTCGCGCCCGGTGAAGGTCTCCAGCGTCGTGCGCGCCGCCCTCGCCGAGATCGAGGACTACCCCCGCGTCGACCTGGCGCGCTTCGACGACCTCACGCTGCACGGCAGCGCGGCCGCCGACATCACCCACCTGCTGGCCGAGCTCCTGGAGAACGCCACGGCCTTCTCGGCGGGCAGCACCCGCGTCGTCGTCACCGGCGTGGCGCAGTCCGAGGGCGGTTTCCGCCTCAGCATCGCCGACTCCGGCATCGGGATGGGTTCCGACGAGCTCGCCGTGGCCAACAGCCGCATCGCGAACGCGGCCCTGACGCGCCCCGACTCCAAGCTCCTCGGCCACCACGTCGTCGGCCTGCTGGCCGACCGGTGGAACCTGTCCGTGACCCTCAGCGCCGGCGCGGCCGGCGGGGTCGTGGCGGTCGTCGACCTGCCGCCGACGCTGTTCGTCGCCGCCCCGGTCGACCCGGTCCAGGAGATCGCGGCCGAGATCGCGGCCGAGGTGCCGGTCCAGCCGGTCACCCAGCCCGTCGTCCCCGTCGCCGAGCCCGCCCTGGTCGCGGCCGTCGCCGCCGTCCAGGCGGTCGAGCCCGTCGCCCCGGTCCAGCCGGTCGTCCCGGTCCAGCCCGTCGCCTCGGCGGCCCCGGTCGCCCCGGCGGCCCCGGTCGTGCCGGCCCCCGCCCCGGTGCAGCCGGCCCCCTCGGTCCCGGCGCAGCCGTCGGCGCGGGTGCGCGGCGCCCAGCTCGGCGAGCTCGGTCGCGACCTCGGCCGCACGGCCGAGACCGGCCAGGGCCCGCAGGTGGCCGCGCTGCCGGCCGACGCGGTCGTGCCCACGGTCCCCACCCGGGTCCGCGGGGCGCAGCTGCCCGACACCGGTGACGACGCCGCGGCGACCGCCACCACCCAGCGCTCGGCCGAGCAGGTCCGCCGCGGCCTGTCCGGCCTGCAGAGCGGTGTCTCCCGCGCCCGCCGCGACAGCGCCGCCCAGTCCACCGACCCGACCACCGAGAGCGAGTGACCATGAGCGTCAACGTCACCACTGCGAACGTCAGCCAGAACGCGCAGGACGTCAACTTCCTGCTCGAGCGGTTCGTCGACCAGACCCCCGGTGTCGAACAGGCCATCGGCGTCTCCTCCGACGGCCTGCTCATGACGATGAAGGCCGACCTGGCCCGCGCCGACGCCGACAAGCTCGCGGCGACCGTCTCGGGTCTGACGACCCTGGCGGTCTCGGCCTCCCGGCTGCTGTCCAAGGGCCCGCTGAGCCAGGTCATCACCGAGTTCGGCGCGGGGTACCTGCTGGTGTCCTCGATCGCCGGGCGCGCCTGCCTGGGCGTCGTCACCTCCGCCGACTGCGACCTGGGCCTGGTCGGCTACGAGACGACGATGCTCGTCGAGCGCGTCGGCTCGCTCCTGACCCCCGAGCTCGTCACCGAGCTCAAGACCTCGCTGCAGCTGTGAGCCCGGCCGGGTTCGACCCCGAGGACGTCGACGAGTTCGACGAGTTCGACCGCCCGTTCCTCGGGGGTGCTGCGGCCCCGGCCGCTCCCACCGCCTCCTCCTCCGCGACCGCGGAGGAGGAGGACGGGGAGGTGCGCGCCTACCTGCTCACGGGGGGCCGCACCGGCGGCGGCGCGGCCGGCATCGCCATGGAGACCACCGCCGTCCTCACCCCGGTGGGGGAGTTCGCGGTGGCGGGCGGGACGCTCCCGTTCGAACTGGGCCAGGTCGCCGCGACCTGCGCCCAGGCCCGGTCCGTGGCCGAGGTCGCCGCCCTCGTCGGCATCCCGCTGGGGGTGGCCCAGGTGCTGGTCGGCGACCTCGTCGCCCGAGAACTGCTCATCACGACGTCCACCGCGAAGTCCCTCGCGTTCGACGTCTCGTTCATCGAGAGGTTGATCACCGGTGTCGCTGCACTCTGACGTCCGCCCCGCCGCGGCGGCCCCCTCGGCCCCCGCCAAGCGCCCCCCGATCCCCGTCAAGATCCTCGTCTCCGGCGGCTTCGGCGTCGGCAAGACGACGACCGTGGGCGCGCTGTCCGAGATCGAGCCGCTGAGCACCGAGGCGGCCATGACGTCCGCCTCGGTGGGCGTGGACTACGCGGGGGAGGGCAGCGAGAAGACCACGACGACGGTCGCGATGGACTTCGGCCGCGTCACGATCGACGAGAGCATCATCCTGTACATGTTCGGCACGCCCGGGCAGGACCGGTTCGGCTTCATGTGGAACGACCTCGCCGACGGCGCCCTCGGGGGCATCGTCCTGGTCGACCCCAGCCGCATCGACGACTGCTTCGTCGCGCTGGACTACTTCGAGAAGATCGGCCTGCCGTTCGTGCTGGCCGTCAACTCCTTCGCGGGCCGTTCCCAGCTGTCGCTGGAGCAGGTGCGCGCGGCGGCGAACGTCGACCCGGCCGTGCCGGTCGTCGCCCTCGACGCCCGCCAGCGCGAGGACGTCAAGCGCGCTGTCCTGACGCTGCTGCAGCTCATCCTGTCCCGGGCCCGCGCGGCCTGAAACTCTGCGGCGCAACGACAGAGCCTGATCGAGACGGGGGTGGTGGTCCTGGGGCCACCGCCCCCGTCGTCGTTCTCGTGGAGGACGAACCCGTGCGTTCCCGCGAGCAGTTGCTCGCCGACACCGGGGACGACTCTGCAGGTGTCCTCCGTGGGGCTGCCTGGAACCGGGAACAGGACAGGCTTCCTCGCAGAGCCCTCGCCGTCGTCGAGGCAGGTGCGGCTGGTCGAGAAGACCGCCGCCTGCCTGGCTGAGGTGTTGCAGCGGACCGTTGCGCGGTCTCGCTGGGAGGTCTGCGGTGGAGAACCTCGCGAGGTGGAACCCCACGAGCCGATGCTCCGGAGACCGTTCGGCCGGGTCGATCCCGCTGCCGTCGTCTCCACGCAGGCTCCGGGTCCTGTCGACTTCGGCCGGACGCCTGAGCCTTCCCCGGCAGCAGCGTGCGCGATTCCTGGCCGGTCCGGTGCCCGCTGAGCACTGCTGCCGGGCCCCCCGGAGCAAGCCGGCCCTCGTCCTGCGGGGTGCTCGCTCTCGTCATCCTCCCGGTGACGAACGGCGGGGTGCCGCGGTGGACGCAGCGTCGCGGACGTGGTGGGGCCCTACTCTGCCGGTCATGGCCCCAGCGCGTTCAGGTCCGTGGTCGGCCACGTCGCCGGCTCCGCTGCGTCGCCTGCCCGCCGCCGCGACCCGCCTGCTGACGGCGTGGGCGGACCTGGACCGTTTCGAGGCCCCCGACGTCCCGATGCGCGGTGGGGACTACCACCACGTCGACGCCTTTCCCGCCCACGAGCCGGCCGTCTGGCCCCCGGCGACGGTCAAGGCCCCGGGATCGGGGTCTCAGGTCCGGTGCACGCAGGTGCTGGTGGGATGCATCCCGGTCCCCGAGGTGGAGGACGCCTTGGACCGGGTCTTCGGTGACCTGCGCCTGCAGGCGCACGGTCTCAAGCCCCGCCGGGGCGGGGCGTCGGTCCCGGCCCACACGTGCCGAGCCTCGTTCCTGCTCGACGAGACGGGCAGGCCCCTGCCGGACTCCTTCGACCACGCGGTGCTGCTGGACTTCGTGCGTCACGTCGAGCACGAGGTGCGCGGTGGGCGCGGGGTCGACGACGTGGTCCGCACCGGCCTGGGCAAGCTGGACGTCTTCCAGCAGGAGCTGCGCGAGCGGTGGGGGAAGGCGATCGAGGGCAGCCGCGCCTCGTCGCCGTTCGCCGCTGTGCAGCAGTGCCTGGCGGCCGTCGAGGCGGGGGGCAGCAGGAACCACCGGGTGTCGGTGACGTGGATCGAGCGCGACAGCGAACCTCCGCGTCTGCTGCCGGCGTTCTTCCACGACGACTTGGAAGCCGCCGCCACCGGGCCGACCTCCGCCCTGCTGCACCACTACCTGCAGGGGGACCAGGCGAGCGCCCCTCCGGGAGCCGTCGACGTGCGGGCCGGTGAGCACCCTGCCGTGGACCTGCTGGACCCCGCGCTGCTGCCTCGCGCGGCCTGGCCGAGCGAGCACCTCCCCCGCTTGTCCCAGCAGATCGCCCTCACGGCCCTGCTGAACGGGCAGGCGCCGGTGTCGGGGGTGAACGGTCCGCCGGGGACGGGCAAGACGACGTTCCTGCGCGACGTGTACGCCAACGTCATCACCGACCGCGCCGGTGTCCTGGTCACCTGCGCCGATCCCGCCGCCGCGTTCGGCAAGGGGCGCACGGTCGACCTGGGCGGCACCGAGACCGGCTACTGCTACGCCCCTCCCGCTGACGCTCGCGGCTTCGAGATGCTCGTGGCCTCCAGCAACAACGCCGCCGTCGAGAACGTCACCCGGGAGATCCCCGACCTGGAGGCGCTGGGCAAGACCCACCGCGAGAACACCACCTACTTCCGCACCGTCACCGGAGCCGAGACCGTCCAGAAGACGGTCAAGAAGAAGGGCGCAGTCGCCTCGACCCTAGACCGGGCCCCGGAAGAAGTGACCCGCCCGGGGTTGCTGCCCGAGGGCAAGCAGGCGTGGGGTCTGGGCGCAGCCGCCCTCGGCAGCCGGGACCGCGTCGGCGCCTTCCAGCAGGTCCTGGACCCCTACACCGGGGACAGCACGCCGTGGCACCACCTGTTCGCCGAGCTCACCCGCCCCGGGCCCCTCACCTGGCAACAGGCCCGGCGGAACTTCCACGACAGGCGCCGCGCCGTCGACGAAGCGATCGAGCAGCTGCAGCGGACCCGTCAGGAGGTGACCCGGCTCCCGCTGCTGCAGTCCGCCCGCGACGAGGCCGCCCGGACCGTGGAGGCGCACCGCGGTGACCTGGCTGCCGCCCGCACCGCGGTCACCACACTCGCGAATGCAGCTGATCGGGCCGACACCGGCCTGTCGGAAGCACGCGCCCGCCTCACCGAGAGCGCCGCGGGGCGACCGGGCCGGCTGGCCAGGACCTTCGGCAGCGGGGCGGCCCGGGCGTGGCAGCGTGAACGCGACGCCGCCGTCACGGCCGAGGAGACGGCCTCGCGTGCGGCCGACGGCGCCCACCGGGCTCTCGACGAGGCCCGTGAGGAGGAGACGTCCGTCCGCACGCTGCTGGGGGTGTCCATCGACGCCCTCGCCGCCGCCCAGACCCGCCTCGCGCAGGCGCAGACCGCCGCCGGTGCCCTGGACCCCGAGCGTCACGTCGACGACGAACGGTGGTGGCGACGCAGCGTCGAGGACCGTGAACTGGGCACCGCGTGGGTCGACGAGTCGCTGCAGCGCCTGCGGATCGAGTTGTTCCAGGCCGCCCTCGCCGTCCACGAGGCGTTCGCCCGCGCCGCCCACAAGCAGGTCCGCGGAAACCTGCGGCTGTGGTTCGCCCTGCAGAACGGCAAGGTCGCCGACCACGAGATCCCCGCCGTGGCCCCGGACGTGTGGGCCTCGCTGTTCCTGGTGGTCCCGCTGGTCTCCACGACGTTCGCCTCGGTGGCCCGCCTGCTGCAGCACGTGCCGTCGGGATCGCTGGGTTGGCTCATCGTCGACGAAGCGGGGCAGGCCACCCCCGGTGCAGCGGTCGGGGCGATGGGCCGTTTCCGGCGCGCGGTCGTCGTCGGTGATCCGCAACAGCTCGAACCGGTGGTGACCCTGCCCCGTCAGCTCATCCGTCAGCTCATGACCACTCGCGGGGCCGACCTGGATTTCAGCCCCCACCGGACCTCGGTGCAGCGACTGGCCGACGCCGTCACCACGCGGGGCACGACTCGGCTGGGGAAGTGGATCGGGCTGCCCCTGATCGTGCACAACCGCTGCGACGACGTCATGTTCAGCATCGCCAACCGCATGGCCTACCAGGACGCGATGATCCAAGGCCGAACCCGTCCGGTCCGCGACGACGCCGCGGCCCTGGGACCGAGCTGCTGGATCGACGTGGTGGGCCCCGTCGACGGGCACGTCGGCGCTCAGGACTGGGCCGCGGTGCGTTCCATCCTGGACCGCATCGACTGGACGGCCCCCGCCGACGAGGAACACCCTCCGTTGAGCGTGGCCGTGATCAGCCCGTTCCGCGACGCCGTCGCCCAGCTGTCGACCCGCGTGCCGGCCCACCTGAAGGCCCTGCTCCCCCGGGACTGGTCGGCGGAACGGGTGAAGAAGACCCTGGCCCGCGTCGAGGTCGGCACCGTCCACACCTTCCAGGGCAAGGAGCACGACGTCGTCCTGCTGGTCCTGGGTGGGGGCAGCGCCGGTGCCCGGTCGTGGGCGGCGGAAACCCCGAACCTGCTCAACGTGGCCGTGACGCGAGCCAAGGACCGGCTCTTCGTGATCGCCTCGTACGAGAACTGGCGCGGCGCGGGGCACGCCGGCACCCTCGCCTCGATGCTGCCCCGGGTGCCCTTCACACCGGTCTGAGGCGGTGGGGGACGCGAACCTGAGCGGGGGAGACCACCTGCCCGTCGCTGGTCCCCGGTGCAGCTGATCCGGGTGCAGCCGACCCGGTGCGGACGACCTCGCCGCGACGGCGTCAGTCGGTGTAGCGGGGGTCCACGTCCTCGGGCGGCAGTTCGAGGAGGTGGGCCACCTGCTCCACCACGACGTCGGCGACCAGGTCGTCGAGCTCGTCGCCGTCGGCGCGCGTCTCCAGCGGCCGGCGGTACAGCACGACCCGGGCCGGGCGCTGCCCCTGCGCGGGGAACAGCCGGCCCAGCGGCACGACGTCGTCCTCCCACGGGGCGGGGTCGGAGGGGGGCACGTCCTCGACGGCGAACTCGACGCCCGCCAGCTGCTCGGCCCAGCGGCGTTCGAGCAGCTCCACGGCGTCCAGGACCAGGTCGTCGAAGCGTTCCGCGCGGGTGCGCGCCGCCGGCAGCGAGGCGGGCAGCAGGGGGCCGCGCAGCCCGCGGCCGTGCCGGTCTCGGCGTCGGCGGTGGCGGGTCTGAGCCCGGCGTCGGAGGACCACCGGGCGAGACTACCCACGACCCGGGCACGACACAGCCCGCCGACCTGAGCGCCGGCACGCGCGGCGGGCGGTAGCGTGCCGCGGGTGACCACCCGCAGCCCAGGGACGAACGCCTCCCGCCCGGGAGCCGGCCGCCCCGCCGCACCCAGTGCCCGACGCTGTTCGCGGACCGCGTGCGGGAAGACCGCGGTCGCCACCCTGACGTACGTGTACTCCGACTCCACGGCCGTCCTCGGGCCGCTGGCCACGTTCGCCGAGCCCCACACCTACGACCTGTGCGCCGACCACGCCGAACGCCTCACCGCGCCCCGCGGCTGGGAGGTCGTCCGGCTGGCCCCCGAGCTGCTCGAGGCCGCCAAGCACCACGACGACCTCGACGCCCTCGTCGACGCCGTCCGGGACCAGCCCCGCACCCACGGCGCCGCCGCGCGGGGCATCGACCCCGACGCCCCGGCCGTGCGCCGCTCCCACCTGCGCGTCATCGCCGACGAGCAGTAGGCCGGCGGGCGAGCCGCCCGTCGGGCGGCAAGTCCCCCGGACGGCCGACTCAGCCCGCGCGGCCGGCTGCCGATGGACCCCCGTGCCCGCAGCCAACGCGCCCCGCGCCTCCCGTCGCCCCCGCGCCGCCCGGACCGCCCCGCCGCTGGGGTCCCTGACCCAGGCCGTGCACCGCGAGACCGCCTTCTGCGCGCACTGCGGCAGCGAACGCGTCACCCAGCTGTCGATGTCCCTGACCGACGGCACCCCCGTGCAGTTCGTCTCCTGCCACGTCTGCGAGGAGCGCAGCTGGACCTCGCCCAGCGGCCCGATCTCGGTCGACGGCGTCCTGGAGCGCACCCGCAAGCAGTAGCGGTCCGCGAGTGATCCACGCCGCACCACGGCCGTCGACGGGCCGCCGCTTGTAGGCTCCGCAGCGTGACCGCCCCGACCAGGAACCTGTCGTCCGTCATCAAGGCCTACGACGTCCGGGGCACCGTCCCGGACCAGCTCGACGCCGACGTGGTCCGCGCCATCGGCGCCGCCTTCGCCGAGGTCGTCGTCCTGCCCGAGCACGCCGGGGAAGGGTCTCCCAAGGCCGTCATCGGCTACGACATGCGGCCCTCCTCCCCGGAGCTGTCCCGCGCCTTCGCCGACGGCCTCGCCTCCCGCGGCGTCGACGTCACCGTCATCGGCCTGTGCTCCACCGACGGGCTGTACTTCGCCAGCGGGTTCCTGGGCATCCCCGGGGCCATGTTCACCGCCAGCCACAACCCGGCCCGGTACAACGGGATCAAGATGTGCCGCGCCGCGGCCAGGCCCGTCGGGCAGGACTCGGGCCTGACCGCCGTCCGCGAGCTCGCGCAGCGCTGGCTGGACGCCGGCGAGGTCCCCGCCGGCGGTGACGGCCGCGTCGGCACCGTCGACGAGCAGGACCTGCTGAAGGCCTACGCCCACCACCTGCGCTCCCTGGTCGACCTGACCGGCGGCCGGCCGCTGAAGGTCGTCATCGACGCCGGCAACGGCATGGGCGGGTTCACCGCCCCCGCGGTCCTGGGCACCGACGCCGGCCTGGGCGCGCTGCCGCTGGACGTCGTCCCGCTCTACTTCGAGCTCGACGGGACGTTCCCGAACCACGAGGCCAACCCCCTGGACCCGAAGAACCTCCTCGACCTGCAGCGGGCCGTCCCGCAGCACGGCGCGGACCTGGGCCTGGCCTTCGACGGCGACGCCGACCGCTGCTTCGTCGTGGACGAGAAGGGCGACCCGGTCAGCCCCAGCGCGGTCACCGCGATGGTGGCCCGCCGCGAGATCGCCAAGGAGGTCCGCGCCGGCCGCGAACCCGTCGTCATCCACAACCTCATCACCTCCCGCGCCGTCCCCGAGCTCATCGCCGCCGACGGCGGCAAACCCGTCCGCACGCGCGTCGGGCACTCCTTCATCAAGGAGCAGATGGCCTCCGAGGGCGCGGTCTTCGGCGGGGAGCACTCCGCCCACTACTACTTCCGCGAGTTCTGGTCCGCCGACACCGGCATGCTCGCCGCGATGCACGTCCTGGCGGCCCTGGCCGAGCAGGACCGCCCGCTGTCCGAGCTGGCCGCCGAGTACGAGAAGTACGTCGCCAGCGGCGAGATCAACTCCACCGTCGACGACGCGGCCGCCACCACCGAGCGCGTCGTCGCCGCCGTCAGCGAACGCGCTGCGGCAGAAGGCGAGGAGCTCGAGATCGACCGCCTCGACGGGGTGACGGTGTTCCACCCGGCCTCCGCGAAGGAGCCCATGTGGTGGTTCAACCTGCGCGCCTCGAACACCGAGCCCCTGCTGCGGCTGAACGCCGAGGGGGCCGACGAGGCGACCATGACCCAGGTGCGCGACCGCGTCCTGGGACTCGTGCGGGGGGAGAACCGATGACGCAGGCCGACTGGGTCCTGGAACTGCTGCGCTGCCCGCTGACGGGACAGACCCTCGCACCGGTGACGCTCGACGGGCAGGAGTTCCTCCAGACCCCCTCGGGCATCCGGTACCCCGTGCTCGACGGGGTCCCCGTCCTGCTCGTCGACGCCGCGATCCAGCCCGGGACCCAGCCGTGAGCGCCTTCGACGAGGCCCTCCTGGCCGACGGGGACGCCCTGGCGGCCGCCGACGTCGGGGGAGTGCTGCGGGCGCTGGCCAGCTCCGGCGCCCAGGTCCGCGAGGCCCTGGACCTGTCCGCCGAGGCGGCGGTGGCGCGGCTGGCCGACGACGACCGGCCCCGGGCCGTGGTCATCGCCGCGCTGGCCGGCAGCTCCGCCGTGGCCGACCTCGTCCAGGCCCTCGCCGGCCGCAACTGCCCCGTGCCGGTCGTCGTCCGGCACGGCGGCCCGCTGCCCAGCTGGGTCGGCCCGCTCGACCTCGTCGTGGCCGTCTCGCTGTCCGGGCGCGCGCCCGGGCCGCTGACCCTGGCCGTGGAGGCCTCCCGCCGCGGCGCCCGGGTCGTCACGGTCGCGGGGGAGGGTTCCCCGCTGGCCGAGATCGGCGCCCGCAGCGGCAACGTGCAGGTCGTCCCGGCCCGCGGGGTGCGCGCCGACGGGGGCGACCCCCGCTCGTCCCGCGTCGCCCTGTGGTCGCTGGCGACGCCCGTGCTGCTGGCCTGCGACGCCCTGGGGCTGCTGCAGGCCTCCCCGGCCGACCTCGCCGGCGTCGCCGACCGCCTGGACGCCGAGGCCGAGGCGTCCCGGCCCTGGACGGAGACGTTCGTGAACCCGGCGAAGGCGCTCGCGGCCGAGCTGGCCGGTGCGGTGCCCGTGGTCCTCGGCGACGGGCACCTGATGGCCGCCGCGGCGCGCCGGGCCGCCGGGATGCTCGCGCGCACCTCCCGCGTCCCGGCGGTCAGCGGGGCCCTGCCCGACGACGCCAGCGAGGTCGTCGCGACCTTCGGCGGCCCCTTCGCCACGGGTGCCGCGGCGGACGTCGACCCGGTCTTCGCCGACCCCTTCCTCGACGGCCCGGCCGGTCCGCGGATGCGGCTGGTCGTCCTGCGCGACGCGCCCACCGCCGTCTCCGACGAGGACCGGCGGCTGGCCGACGCCATCACGACCACGGCCGCCGACGCCGGGGTCCGCACCTCCGAGCTGGTGGCCGACGACGGGACCCCCGCCCAGCGGCTCGCGCAGCTGATCGCGCGCACCGACTTCGCCTCGACGTACCTGGCGCTGGCCTGCGGCGTCGACCCGGCGCGGTCCCCGCACGTGGCCGACCTCAAGGACCGGCTGGGGTAGCCCGGCCCCCACCGGCGGGGCTCACCCGGGGAAGCGCACGCCCGTGAACTCCTCGGACTGCCGCCACAGGCGTTCTGCGACCCCGGGGTCGAGGCTGCGGCGCGAGCTGTCGATGACGACGGCCTCGCCCCGCATGTGCAGCCACCGCCGCGGCCCGGTGAAGGTCCCGCCGGGCGTGGCGGGGTCGAGGGCCAGCAGCGTCGGCCACGCGCCCTGCTCGGGCGACTGCGCGAGGTGGCGCACCGCCCAGCCGCCGTCGGCCCCGGTCATGCCCGTCGCGACGTAGCCGGGGTGCGCGGCCGTCGCGGTCACCGCCGACCCGGTGGCGGCCAGGCGCCGCTGCAGCTCGTGCGTGAAGACGAGGTTGGCGAGCTTGGACGTGGCGTAGGCGCGGAACGGCCGGTAGCGCGTGCGGGTGAAGTCCACGTCGTCGAGCCGGCCCGCGCGCTCGGCCCGTGAGGAGACGGTGACGACGCGGCGCCGGATCCGGGGCAGCAGCAGGTTCGTCAGCGCGAAGTGGCCCAGGTGGTTCGTCGCGAACTGCAGCTCCCGGCCCTCGGGGGTGCGCTGCAGGGTGGGCACCGAGCGCCCGGCGTTGTTGACGAGGACGTCGACGGTGCCGGGCAGGTCGTCGGCGAAGGCGCGCACCGACGCCAGGTCGGCCAGGTCGAGGCGGCGCACGTCGACCGTGCCCGGGACGCCCGCCGCCAGGGTCTGCGCGGCCCGGTGGCCCTTGCCGGGGTCGCGCACGGCCAGGACGACGTGGTCCCCGCGCGCGGCCAGGGCCCGGGCCGTGGCCAGGCCGATGCCGCTGGTGCCGCCGGTGAGGACGACGGTCTCGGGGTGGTCGGGAGGAGTCATGACCTCAAAGTAGGCGGTGACAACAAAGTTGGCAATGCCAACACCCGATTAGGATCGGCGCGTGAGCGAGCACCCGTTCCACCACGGCAACCTGCGCGCGGCGCTGCTCGACGCCGCGGAACGGACCCTGCGCGAGGGCGGTCTCGACGAGCTGTCCCTGCGCGCCCTGGCCCGCGAGGCCGGCGTCAGCCACAGCGCACCCCGTCGCCACTTCGCCGACCGCCGGGCGCTGCTCGACGGTCTGGCCGAACGCGGCTTCACCCGGCTGAACGACGCCCTGGGCGACAGCCCCGACGTCACCGCCGCCGCCCGCGCCTTCGTCGACTTCGCCGTGCGCGAACCGGCCCTGCTCGACCTCATGTTCACCACCAAGGGCGACCAGGCGTCACCCGCGACGCGGGCCGCCGCGGCCCGGTTCTTCGCCACCGTCGCCGCCACCCTGCCCGCCGGCCCTCCCGCCGCCCCCGGCTACCCGCCGCTGCGCCAGCTCCTGCTGGCCGCGACCCTGCAGGGGGTGGCCGCCATGGCGGCCTCGGGACGGCTGCCCCCCGACCTCGCCGACCGCCTCGTCATCGAGGCCGCGGACCTCCTCACCGCCCCCGGCCCGCGACCGGCGACGACCCGCGGCGCGTACCCTGGAGACAGCTCCGGCGTGCGGTGATGCCGTGCGAGGCCCAGAGAGGCCGCGCCGGGGAACGTCACGAACCGCACGAGAGGACTCGCATGTCTTTCGAGTACCAGGTCCGGGACCTTTCCCTGGCCGAGGCCGGGCGCCACGAGCTGCGCCTGGCCGAGCACGAGATGCCCGGGCTCATGGCGCTGCGCGCCGAGTTCGGCGACTCCAAGCCCCTCGCCGGCGCCCGCATCGCCGGTTCCCTGCACATGACCGTGCAGACCGCCGTCCTCATCGAGACCCTCGTCGCCCTCGGCGCGCAGGTCCGCTGGGCGAGCTGCAACATCTTCTCCACCCAGGACCAGGCCGCCGCCGCGGTCGTCGTCGGCGACGGCACCGTCGACGAACCCGCCGGGGTCCCCGTCTTCGCCTGGAAGGGCGAGACCCTCGAGGAGTACTGGGCGCTCGCGGACCGGATCTTCGACTGGGGCACCGACGCCGAGGGTCACCGCATCGGCCCCAACATGATCCTCGACGACGGTGGCGACGCCACGACGCTCGTCCTGGAGGGCAAGCGCTTCGAGGCCGCCGGGGCCGTCCCGGCGACGACCGCGGAGGACTCCGAGGAGTACGCCGTCGTCCTGGAGCACCTGCGCAAGAGCCTCGCCGAGGACCCCGAGCGCTGGACCCGCATCGCGGCCGGCATCAAGGGCGTCACCGAGGAGACCACGACGGGCGTGCACCGCCTCGACGAGTACTTCCGCAACGGGGTCCTGCCCTTCCCGGCGATCAACGTCAACGACTCGGTGACCAAGTCGAAGTTCGACAACAAGTACGGCACCCGCCACTCGCTCATCGACGGCATCAACCGCGGCACCGACGTCCTCATCGGCGGCAAGACGGCCGTCGTGTTCGGCTACGGCGACGTCGGCAAGGGCTGCGCGGAGTCGCTGCGCGGCCAGGGCGCGCGCGTCGTCGTCACCGAGGTCGACCCCATCAACGCCCTGCAGGCTGCGATGGACGGCTACCAGGTCGTCCGCCTCGAGGACGTCGTCGAGACCGCCGACCTCTTCATCACCGCGACGGGCAACAAGGACGTCGTCATGGCGGCCGACATCGCGAAGATGAAGCACCAGGCGCTGATCGGGAACATCGGCCACTTCGACAACGAGATCGACATGGCCGGCCTCGCCCGGATCCCCGGCGTCGAGAAGGTCGAGATCAAGCCGCAGGTCCACGAGTGGCGCATCCCGGCGTCCGAGGGCGTCGCGGCGCACAGCGTCATCGTCCTGTCCGAGGGGCGTCTGCTGAACCTGGGCAACGCGACGGGCCACCCGAGCTTCGTCATGTCGAACTCGTTCGCCAACCAGGTCCTGGCGCAGATCGAGATCTTCACCAAGCCCGAGAGCTACCCCGTCGGCGTGTACCGCCTGAGCAAGCAGCTCGACGAGAAAGTCGCCCGCCTGCACCTGGACGCGCTCGGCGTCCGGCTGACCGAGCTCACGAAGTCGCAGGCCGACTACCTCGGCGTCGACGTCGAGGGCCCGTACAAGTCGGAGCACTACCGGTACTGACCGCACCCCGGGTCGTCCGCCGGCGCCCGGCACCCCGCCTCGGGGTGCCGGGCGTCGGCGTTCCTGCTGGACTGCTCCGGTGCCGCTGCGACTGGGTCTGTTCGGGGACTCCCTCGCCGTGGGGACCGGTGCGCAGCGGGCGGGCGACGCGCTGGGCCCGCGCCTGGTCGACGCGTTGCGGCGGGCGGGGATCGAAGCCGTCCACCGCGTGCACGCCGTGTCGGGGGCCCGCAGCGCCGCGCTGCCCGCGCAGGTCGCCGCGGACGGCGGCTGGTCGCAGGTCGCGGTCGTCGTCGTGGGGGCCAACGACCTCACCCACCTCGTCCCGGTCCCCGACGCGGTGCGCGACCTGCGCACCGCGCTGACGGCCCTGACCCCCGCCGCGCAGGTCGTGCTCGTCCCGGTGCCCGACCTCAGCGTCGTCGCGCACGTCCCGCCCGCGCTGCGCGAACTGGTGCGGGCCGCGGCCGCCGCGCTGCGGACGGCGCAGAGCGAGGCGGCCCGCTCCCTCGGTGCGCGGGTCGTCGACACCTCCGCCGCGTCGGCGCTCACGGCCGCCGATCCGGCGTTGTTCTCCGCCGACCGTTTCCACCCCTCCTCCGCGGGGTACGGGGTGCTGGCCGGGGTCGTCGCACCGTTGGTGCTGGACGCCGCTCGCGCGGTGCTGGGTGACGGCTGAGAAACTGGTCGCATGAGTTTGGAGGACGCGGCGTCCTGGGCCACCATCGCCGGTGGAATCGCCGTGCTGGCCGCCTTCCTGCGCGGGTGCGCGCTGGTGGCGATGAAGTACCACGCCCGTGAGGTCCGCCGGTGGGAACGGACCGAGCAGGGGCTGGACTCCGGCCGGTTGCGGTGGTGGAACTGGGTCCGGGCGCGGTGGCGGCTGCTGTGGGCGACGGGGCGGTTGCGGACCCGCCGCGAGGAGCGCGGGTAGTTCGGCGCGCGCGAACCCGCAGTGTGCCGCAGGATCGGTGGGTGGACAACAGCACCCCCTACCCCCTCGGTGTCACCCTGCGGGACAACGGGTTGAACGTCGCCGTGTACTCCGAGACCGCCGAGGCGGTCGACGTCGCGGTCTTCGACGAGGACGGCGGCGAGACCAGGCACCGCCTGGACCAGCGGACGGGGCACGTGTTCCACGGGATCGTCCCCGGCGGTGCGGGCACCCGCTACGGCTTCCGCGTCCACGGTGAGTGGGAACCCGGTGAAGGGCTGCGGCACAACGCCGCCAAGCTCCTGCTCGACCCCTGGGCCCGGGCCGTCGAGGGCTCGTGGGGTGCGGGCGAGGAGACGTTCGGGCACACCTTCGACGACCCCGAGCAGCGCAACGACGCGGACTCGGCCGGATCGGTCGCCAAGGCCGTCGTCGTCGACCCGGCCTTCGACTGGGAGGGCGACAGCGCACCGCGGGTCCCGCTGCGCGACACCGTCGTCTACGAGGTCCACGTCAAGGGCTTCACCAAGACCCACCCCGACGTGCCGAAGGAGATCCAGGGGACCTACGCCGGCCTCGCGCACCCCGCCGCGATCCAGCACCTGCTGGACCTGGGGGTGACGACGGTCGAGCTGCTGCCCGTCCACCAGTTCGTCCAGGACTCCCACCTGGCCGAGAAGGGGCTGCGGAACTACTGGGGCTACAACTCCATCGGGTTCTTCGCCCCGCACAACGAGTACAGCGCCGCGGGCGACGACGGCTCGCAGGTCCGCGAGTTCAAGGAGATGGTCAAGGCCCTGCACGCCGCGGGCCTGGAGGTCGTCCTCGACGTCGTCTACAACCACACCGCCGAGGGCAACCACCTGGGCCCGACGCTCTCGCTCAAGGGCATCGACAACGGCTCCTACTACCGCGTGGTCGAGGAGGAGCCGGAGAGCTACTTCGACACGACCGGCACCGGCAACTCCCTCAACGTCTCGCACCCGGCCGCGCTGCAGCTGATCCTGGACTCCCTGCGGTACTGGGTGAGCGAGATGCACGTCGACGGCTTCCGCTTCGACCTCGCCACGACCCTGACCCGGCAGTGGGGCGACGCCCACGTCCACTCCGCGTTCCTCGACATAGTCCACCAGGACCCGGTCCTGGCGCCGGTCAAGCTCATCGCCGAGCCGTGGGACACCCAGGGCTACCAGGTCGGGGGGTTCCCGGCGCGCTGGTCGGAGTGGAACGGCAAGTACCGCGACGACGTCCGCGACTTCTGGCGCGGGCAGGGCTCCCTCGGGGCGCTCACCCAGCGGCTCACGGGCAGCCCCGACGTCTACGAGGCCGACCGCCGCTCCCCGCTGAGCAGCGTCAACTTCCTCACCGCCCACGACGGGTTCACCCTGGCCGACCTCACCGCCTACGACGAGAAGCACAACGACGCCAACGGCGAGGACGGCAACGACGGCGAGAGCGACAACCGCTCCTGGAACTGCGGTGCGGAGGGCCCGACCGACGACGAGGGCGTCAACGCCCTGCGCGCCCGCCAGCGGCGCAACCTGCTCACCACGCTGCTGCTGTCGGCCGGGGTCCCCATGCTCCTCGGCGGGGACGAGTTCGGCCGGACGCAGGGGGGCAACAACAACGCGTACTGCCAGGACGACGAGATCTCCTGGTTCGACTGGTCGGCCGTCGACACCGACCTGCTGCAGTTCACCCGCGACCTCGTCGCCCTGCGCCGGGAGACCCCTGCGCTGCGGCCGCTGTGGTTCGCGGGGCACACGACGTCGCTGCGGGCCGACGGCGAACCGATGGGGCAGGCGGAGTGGGACGACGCGAACGCCCGCGCCTACTCCGTGCAGTTCGCCGCCGAGGGGTCGCCGACGGTGCTGCTGCTGGTGAACGGGGCGTCCAACCCCGTCGAGTTCACGGTGCCGGAGGCGCCCGGGGGGCCCTGGAAGCTCGTCGTGTCCTCCGACCCGCAGCAGGACGTCGGCCGCGAGGTCGCCGAGCTGCTCGTGGGGGAGTGGTCGACGACGGTGCTGAGGTCCGACACCATCGGGGGGTGAGAGCGCACCGCTGGGCAGCCGCCGTCGAACCCACCGACCTCGGGGCCGTCGTCCACGGACCCGTCGTGCTGGCCCGGGCCCCGGGGATCGTCGCGGGGCTGCGGTGCGTCTTCGCCCACACCGACGGGCTGTGGCTGCCGTTCGTCCTGCGCGCCGAGGGCGTGCAGGCCGAGGCGGCGACCCGGCAGAGCTTCTCCGGTCACCTCCCCCTCGACGAGACCGGCCCGGGCACCTGGTCCGAGCCGGTCGTCGCGATCGGCGTCGACGGGGACGAGGGGTTCGCCGACGCCTCGCGGTCCAGCGGCGGAGGGGGCGAGGACTCCTTCGACCTCGACGCGGGGTACTGGGTCGACCGGGTCCCGTCCGACGGTCGGCTCACCGTCACGGTGAGCTGGCCGCAGGCCGGGCTGCCCGAGACCCGGACGGACCTGGTGCTCTCGCCGTGGACCGCCGCGGACGTGCTGCCGCTGCTGTAGCCGCACAGCGCCGGAGCGACGACGACCGACCCCGCGACGGTGCGGGTCGGGCGCTCAGCCCCGCCCGAGGGAGCGTTCGAGTTCGCGGGTCCGCGCCTCGCGCCGCTCCATCCGCGCGAACTCCCGGTCCCGCCGCTCGACGAGCACGGCCACGAGGAAGCGCTCGGGGTCGGTCCCGGCCGGCGGGGCGGGGGAGACCAGCGGCAGCAGCGCGTCGGCCAGCTCGACCCGCAGCGCCGCGCGCGAGGCGGGGTTCAGCGTGCTCGTGCGGGCCAGGAACTGCCGGGCGGCCAGGACGGTCGCCGCGGGCAGCCGGCCGATGTCGGCCGTGCGGGCCCAGCCGGCCAGCTCGGGGGGCATCGGCGGCAGCGGCACGTGCCGGGCGGCGGTGCGCTCGCGCACGACGTACGTCCCGCCGAGCAGGTCGCCGAACCGCTTGCCGCGCGCGTTGACGAGCGCGCAGACGATGGCCGGGCTGCCCGCCGTCGCCCACAGCTCGAAGACGCCGAGCACCGCGCGCACCAGGCAGTGCCGGAAGCGCACCGGGCCCCCGTCGTCGCGCACGGTCCGCAACCCCACGACGAGCTTGCCGACGGAACGGCCGCGGGTGGCGGTCTCCACGGCCGTCGGGATCCCGACCAGGCAGAGCACCGACAGCACGATGCCCAGGGCCGCCGTCGTGGCCTCGCTGCTGTCGCTGGTCAGGGCGCCCACGGCCACGACCCCGAGGACGAAGACGATCCCGACGATCAGCGCGTCGAGCAGCGCGGCGAGCAGCCGGGAGGCGAAGGACGCGGCCCGCAGCCCGAGGACGACGGCCTCGCCGGTGACGATCTCGCCGACGGGCTCGGCGGGCGGTTCGGCCGGGGGCAGGCTCACCGCCCCACCGTACCCAGGACCGCGCCCCCACCGGCCCGTCCCGGCCCGCGCCGGGGACCGGGGCCGGGGCTACCGTGACGACGTGGACGACGTGCGGGACGACGTGGACGCACCCGGTGCCTGGACCTCTCCGCTGCGGGCCGCCGACGTCGCCGCGGCGGGTCTGCGGTTGTCCGGTGTCGCGCTGGAGGACGACGGGACGGTGGGCTGGGCCGAGGGCCGTCCCGCCGAGGGGGGCCGGGTCGCGGTGGTGCGCCGCTCGCCCGACGGGCGCCGCGCCGAGTGGGCCCCCTCCCTGGACGCCCGCACCCGCGTGCACGAGTACGGCGGCGGGTCCTGGGGCCTGGTCCCGGGTGCCGGGGCGGTGCTGGCCTCGGCGGCCGACCAGCGGTGGTTCCACGTCGCCGCGCCCGGGGCCGCGCCGCGGGCCCTGGTGCCGGCCGACGGCGTCCGCTACGCCGACCCCGCGCCCTGGGGCGAGGGGGTCGTCCTCGTCGCGGAGGACGTCTCCGGTCCCGTCCCGCGCCGCAGCCTCGTGCACGTGCCGCTCGACGGGTCCGGGCCGCGGGAGCTGTTCAGCGGGCCGCGCTTCCTGGCCGCCCCGCGGGTCTCGCCGGACGGCTCGCGGTTGGTGTGGATCAGCTGGGAGCACCCCGACATGCCCTGGCAGCGGACGCTGCTGTGGACGGCGGGGCTGGGGGCCGGGGGGCTGGTCGACCCCCGCGTCCTGGTGGGGGAGGACCGGCGCGAGTCCCTCGTCCACCCCGGGTTCGCGCCCGACGGGACGCTGCTCGTCGTCAGCGACCGCAGTGGTTTCTGGAACCTGTACGAGGCCGACCCCTGGCGGGCGGTGCACCCGGAGGACGCCGAGCAGGGGTTCCCGCCGTGGACGTTCGGGACGACGTCGTGGGTGGCGCTCGACGACGACCGTGTCGCCCTGCTCCACGCCGGTACCGGCGGCGAGGTCGGGTACCGGCTCGACGTCGTGCACCGCGGGACGGGGCGGCTCGCACCGCTGGACCTGCCGTTCACGGCGTACGGGCCCTCGCTCGCGGCGGCCGGGGGCCGGGTCGCGGCGATCGCGGCCTCCCCGACGACCCCGCCGGCCGTGGTCGTGGTCGACCCGGACCCTGTCGAGGGTGCCCGGGTCGACGTCGTGCGCGCGTCCGCGTCGGCCCCGGACCCGGCGTACCTGCCGGTCCCGCAGGCGCTGCGGATCCCCAGCGGTGACCGGACGGTGCACGTGCACCGCTACCCGCCGACGCACCCGGAGCACCCCGCCCCCGGCCCCGTGCCGCACGTCCTGTTCGTGCACGGCGGGCCGACGGCGCAGTCGCAGGCCGCGTACTCACCGGAGGTCGCGTTCTTCACCTCCCGCGGCATCGGCGTCGTGGACGTCCAGTACGGCGGCTCGACGGGGTACGGGCGCGCCTACCGCGAGGCCCTGGACGGGAACTGGGGCGTCGTCGACGTCGAGGACTGCGCCGCCGTCGCCGGCTGGCTCGTCGACGAGGGGTTCGCGCCGCAGGGGCGGGTCGGGATCCGGGGCGGCAGCGCCGGGGGTTTCACGGTGCTGGCCTCGCTGACCGGGACCGACGCGTTCTCGGCGGGCACGAGCTACTACGGCGTCGCGGACCTGCGGGCGCTGGCCGAGGACACCCACGACTTCGAGTCCCGCTACCTCGACTCCCTGGTGGGGCCGTTGCCGCAGGCGGCGGCGCTGTACGCCGAGCGGGCGCCGTTGAACCACGTCGACGGGCTGACCTGCCCGGTCCTGCTGCTGCAGGGCGCCGACGACCCGGTGGTCCCGCTGAACCAGGCCGAGGAGTTCGCCGACGCCCTGCGGCGCAAGGGTCTGCCGCACGCCCTGGTGGTGTTCCCGGGCGAGCAGCACGGTTTCCGGCGGGCCGAGAACGTCATCGCCTCCCTGGAGGCGGAACTGTCGTTCTACGGGCAGGTCTGGGGTTTCGACCCGCCGGGGACCCCGCGGCTCAGCGTGCGCTGAGCAGCTGCAGGGTGTCGATGACGCGGTTGGAGAAACCCCACTCGTTGTCGTACCAGGCGACGACCTTGACGTGCTTGCCGTCGACGCGCGTCAGGGCGGAGTCGAAGATCGACGAGTGCGGGTTGCCGGTGATGTCGCTGGAGACCAGGGGCTCGGAGGAGAACTCCAGGATCCCGGCCAGCGCACCGGAGGCGGCCGTGCGGTAGGCCTCGACGACCTCCTCGCGGGTGACCTCGCGCGAGACCGTGGTGTTGAGCTCCACGATCGAGCCGACGGGGACGGGGACGCGGATCGAGTCGCCCGACAGCTTCCCGTCGAGCTGCGGCAGGACCAGGCCGATGGCCTTGGCCGCCCCGGTGCTGGTCGGCACGATGTTCACGCCGGCGGCGCGGGCCCGGCGCGGGTCGCGGTGCGGGCCGTCCTGCAGGTTCTGCTCCTGCGTGTAGGCGTGGACGGTCGTCATGAACCCGTGCTCGATGCCGGCGAGGTCGTCGAGGACCTTCGCCAGCGGGGCGAGCGCGTTGGTGGTGCACGAGGCGTTGGAGACGACGACGTGGTGCTCGGCGTCGTAGGCGTCGGTGTTCACGCCGTAGGCGAGGGTGACGTCGGCGCCGTCGGCCGGGGCGGAGACGAGGACCTTGCGGGCACCGGCGGCCAGGTGGGCCTTGGCGGCCTCGGCGGAGGTGAAGCGGCCGGTGGACTCCAGGACGAGGTCGACCTCGAGCTCGGCCCAGGGCAGGTCCGCGGGGTCGCGCTCGGCCAGGACGCGGATGGTCCGGCCGTCCACGACGAGGTTCGAGCCGTCGACCTCGACGGTCCCGGGGAACCGGCCGAGGGAGGAGTCGTAGCGCAGCAGGTGCGCGAGGGCCTCGGGGGCGGTGAGGTCGTTGACGGCGACGACCTGCAGGTCGGTCTCGCGCGCGAGGAGGGCGCGCAGGGTGTTGCGGCCGATGCGGCCGAACCCGTTGATGGCGATCCGAGTCATGCCCCGACTCTCGCCCGCGGGGCCCCGGGGCCGACAGTGGCGAGAAGGACATGGTCCGCAAGGATCGTGCCAGGGCGGGGAGGGGGCCGGTGACGCTCCGAAGCGGTCAGCCGCCGTGCTTGCCGGCGTACATGCGCCGGTCCGCCTCGGCCAGGGCGTGCTCGGCGGTCCACGAGCCGTCGCACACCACGGCGCCGGTGCTCGCGCCCCACGGCACGGCACCCGCCGGGGCGAAGGGGCGGCGCAGCGCCTGTCGGTAGCGAGCCAGCAGGACCTCGGCGTCCGCGACGGTCCCCGCGACGTCGCCGTCCAGGTCGGCGCAGATGACGAACTCGTCCCCGGCGAGGCGGGCGACGGTGTCCCCCTCGCGCGCGGTCTCCAGCAGGCACCGCGCCACGTGCTGCAGCAGCGCGTCGCCGGTGGCGTGCCCCAGCCGGTCGTTGACCGCCTTGAAGCGGTCCAGGTCCACGAAGGTCACCAGCACGCACCCGCCGCGGCGCGCCGCCCCGGTCAGGGCCTGGGCGAGGCGGTCGGTGAGCAGGAGCCGGTTCGGCAGCCCGGTCAGCCCGTCGTGGGTCGCCAGGTGGGCCAGGTGCGCCTCGCGGCGGGCCCGTTCGGTGACGTCGCAGGCGGTGACCACGACCGCCGTCCCCTGGGGCAGCTCCAGGGTGGTCTCGACCGACTCGACCCGCACGTGCCGGCCGTCGAGGGCCACGACGGTGTACTCCGCCGAACCGGCCAGCGCCTGCCCGGACAGCAGCCGGCCGGTGCGGTGGGCCACCAGCTCGGCCGAGGCCGGGTGGACCAGGTCCTGCACCACGAGGCCCGCGGCACCGCCGGGGGCGGCCCCGAGCATCTCCTCGGCGCACCGGTTGGCGTAGACGACGCGGCCGTCCACGTGAACCCACACGCCCATCGGCACCTCGTGCACGAGCTGCTCGAAGGGCACGGCCGCGGGGCCGGTCAGGGCCGCGGCCACGGTCTCAGCCCCGTCCGGGGCCCGGTGGTCGCCGCTCACCGCGCTGTCCATCGTCCTCCCTCCGCCCCGGTCGCCGGGGCCTGCGCCGCCCGCGTCACGACCCCGTCCGGGGTCCCGGCGTCGTGGCGGCACGCCTGGCCATCCAACCACCCGGACGGGCCGGGGGCTGGCCTTCGCGCCGTCGAGCGGTCACCCTGGGTCACGTGGATGCAGCGCTGGACGAGGGACCGTTCTTCCACGGGACGACCGCCGACCTGGAGGTCGGGGACCTGCTCACACCGGGTCGCCGCTCCAACTACCGCCCCGAGGTCGTGATGAACCACGTGTACTTCACGGCCCAGCGCGACGGCGCCGGGCTGGCCGCCGAGCTGGCCGCCGAGCTCCGGGGAGCCGGTGCCGCACCCCGCGTCTACGCCGTGGAACCGACGGGGGCCTGGGAGGACGACCCGAACGTCACGGACAAGAAGTTCCCCGGCAACCCCACCCGGTCCTACCGCAGCGCCGCCCCCTTGCGGGTCGTGGGCGAGGTCCACGACTGGACGCGGCTGAGCCCCGAGGCGCTGCAGGCCTGGCGGGACCGGCTGTCCACGCTGCTCGCCGACGAGCGGGCCGAGATCCTCAACTGAGGGCCGGCCCCCTCACACCGCCCGCAGGTACCGGACCACCGCCTGCACGCGCCGGTGGGTCGTCTCGTCGTCGGTCAGCCCGAGCTTGGCGAAGATCCGCTGCGTGTGCTTCTCGACGCCCCCGAGGGTGACGTCCAGCGCCGCGGCCACGGCCGCGTTGGACCGGCCCTGCGCCATCAGCCCCAGCACCTCCAGCTCGCGCGGGGTCAGCCCGGCCAGCGGGTCGCGCCGCCGGCCCATCAGCTGCCGCACCACCAGGGGGTCCAGGACGGTGCCGCCGCCGGCGACCGACTCGACCGCGGTGAGGAACTCCGCGAGGTCGCTGACGCGGTCCTTGAGCAGGTACCCCGTCCCCGTCTGCTGGGAGTTCGGCTGGGAGTCCAGGAGCTCGTCGGCGTAGGACAGCTCGACGTACTGCGACAGCACGAGGACCGGCGCGGCGGGCCAGGTGCGCCGGACCTCCACGGCCGCGCGCAGTCCCTCGTCGGTGTGCGAGGGCGGCATCCGCACGTCGACGAGGGCGACGTCGGGCCGTTCGCGCAGCACGGCCTCCACGAGCGACGGCCCGTCGCCGACGGCCGCGACGACCTCGTGGCCGGCGTCGGCGAGCACCAGGGCGATGCCCTCGCGCAGCAGGACCGAGTCGTCGGCCAGCACGACCCTCACGCGCCGGTCCCGCCGGGCAGGGGGACCGAGGCGGCCAGGACCGTCGGGCCGCCGGCGGGGGAGGACACCGTGAGCGCCCCCTCCAGACCGGCCAGGCGCTGCTGCAACCCGGCCAGGCCACTGCCCTTGGCGATGTGCGCGCCGCCGATCCCGTCGTCGGTGACCGTCGCGACGAGGTGGCCGTCCCGGGTGGTGATCTCCAGCGCGGTGCGGCTCGCGGCCGAGTGCTTGGCCACGTTCGTCAGCGCCTCCGCGACCGCGAAGTACACGGCGGTCTCCACGTGCGGGGGCAGGTCCTCGGGGATCCCCAGCGTCGACGTCGTCGGGATCGGGCTGCGCTGCAGCAGTTCGCCGACGGCGGCGGCGAGCCCGCGGTCGACGAGCAGCGGCGGGGCGATCCCGCGGCTGAGGGCGCGCAGCTCCTGGGTGGTGCTGCGGGCCCGCACGAGGGCCTCGTCGAGGATCTCCCCGGCCCGTGCGGGGTCCACGTCCAGCTGCCGTCGGGCCCGGCTGATGTCCACCGCCAGACGGACCATCCCCTGCTGCGGGCCGTCGTGCAGGTCCCGCTCGAGGCGGCGCAGCGAGGCCGCCTCGGCGTCGCGCGCGGCCTCCCGGCTGTCCACGACGCGCTGCACGTCGCCCTGCAGACGGGCCCGGCTGCACAGCAGCACGTCGGCGACCCCGCCGTGCAGCCCGGCGCACAGCCGCAGCACCCCCGGCAGCAGCAGCACGGCCACGACGCCGATCCCGAGGTTCAGCAGCGACTCGGCCTGCCGTCCCGAACCCCAGCCCAGGAGCTCGACCAGCGACCCGTCGCTCTCGGGCAGCCACCGCTGCCAGAACCAGTACGTCAGCCCGCCCAGGGCCAGCGCCGCCCACGACACCGCCACCACGACGGCGACCGTCCCGGTGACGAAGGCCAGCAGCGCCCAGGCGAGGTCGAACCAGGACTGCGGGTCGCGCAGCGGGGTCAGCGCGCGCCGCACCCGGCCCGCGGCCGGCGCGGGCCGCAGGTAGCGGGGGGTCGGGGCCTCGCGGTGCAGCCGGTGGCGCAGCTGGGCGCGCTGCACGTGCGCGAGCCCGCGGGCGGTCAGCAGCGCGCCGGCCAGGGCGGGGACCCCCACCCACACCACGAGCAGGCCCGCGGCCAGGGACACCCCGGTCACGACGACCACGAACCCGGCGAGGCCCAGGGACCACCCCGACAGGACGAAGACGCTGTCGTCGGCCAGCCTGCGCAGCAGCGGGACGCGGGGACGGGGCGGGTTCTCGGTCACGTCCCCGATCCTGTCGGCCGCGGCGTCCACGCCACGAGCCTGCCAGCCCGACAGCCCGGTGTCGGGCCGGCCCGACACCCCCCACCGCTCCGACCCGCCGCGACCCACCCCGTTCACGCCGAGAAGGTGTGCCGGTACTCCGTCGGCGACGTCCCGAGGATCCGGCCGAAGTGCAGCCGCAGGTTCGCCCCCGTGCCCAGCCCCACCCGGGCGGCGACCTGCTCGACGGGCAGGTCGGTGCGTTCGAGCAGTTCGCGCGCCGCGTCGACGCGCACCCGCAGCACCCACTGCATGGGCGTGTAGCCGGTGTTCTCCACGAACCGCCGCGAGAACGTCCGCGCCGAGACGTTGGCGTGCTGGGCGAGGGCGTCCAGGGTCAGCGGCCCGGCCAGGTGGTGCAGGGCCCACTCGCGCGTGGCCGCGAACACCTCGCCGACGCCCTCGGGGACGCTGCGCGGGACGTACTGGGCCTGGCCCCCGCTGCGGTAGGGGGCCGCGACGAGGCGGCGGGCGACGTGGTTGGCCGCGGCGACGCCGTGGTCGCGGCGCAGCAGGTGCAGGCACAGGTCGATGCCCGAGGCCGCCCCCGCCGAGGTCAGGACGTCGCCGGAGTCGACGAACAGGACGTTCTCGTCGACGCGGACGCGGGGGTGGCGCTCGGCCAGGACGCGCGTGTAGTGCCAGTGCGTCGTGGCGCGCAGGCCGTCGAGCAGCCCCGTCGCGGCCAGCGCGAACGCCCCCGTGGAGATCGCGGCGATCCGCGCCCCGCGCGCGTGGGCGGCCAGCAGGGCCTCGACGACGGCCGCCGGCGGCGCGGTGGTGGCCGGTTCGCGGTAGCCGGGGATGAAGATGGTCTGCGCCCAGGTGAACGTCTCCAGCCCGGAGTCCACGTGGTAGGACAACCCCTCCCCGCCGCGGACCCGGCCCGGCGCCGCCCCGCACACGCGCAGCTCGTACGGCATCGAGGGCCGGTGGGAGAACACCTGCGCCGGGATCCCGACGTCGAGCGGTTTCGCCCCGTCGAGGACCAGCACCGCGACCCTGTGCACCCTGTGGAAGATAGCCTGGCGGGCGTGGACGTCGACGCCTTCCGGGCCGTGCACGAGCACGAGTGGGCGAGGTTGCGCGCCCTCGTGGCCCGCCGCGACCTCGACGGCGCCGAGGCCGACGAGCTCGTGGCCCTCTACCAGCGCACCGCGACCCACCTGTCGGCGCTGCGTTCGGCGCAGTCCGAGCCGGTGCTGCTGGACCAGCTCTCGACGCTGCTCGTGCGGGCCCGCGCCCGGCTGACGGGGTCGCGGTACACCGCGTGGCGCCAGGTCGTGCACTACACGACCCGGGGCCTGCCCGCCGCCCTGTGGCGGTTGCGCTGGTGGACGACGGGCGCCTTCGCGTTCACGCTCGTGCTGGCCGTCGCCTCGGGCCTGTGGGTCGTGCAGGACCCCGCCGTGCAGGCGAGCCTGTTCGGGTCGAACGAGAACGTGCGCCAGCTCGTGAACTCCGACTTCGAGGGGTACTACTCCGAGTACAGCCACGCGCAGTTCGCGGGGCGGGTGTGGACGAACAACGCCTGGGTCGCGGCGACCTGCGTGGCCCTCGGCATCACGGGCGTGCCGGTGCTGGTCTCCCTGGCGGTCAACGCCGTGAACGTCGGCCTGCAGGGCGGGCTGCTCATCGACCACGGCCGCGGGGAGCTGTTCTTCGGGCTGATCCTGCCGCACGGCATCCTCGAGCTGACCGCCGTGTTCGTGGCCGCCGGGGCGGGGCTGAAGCTGTTCTGGGCGTGGGTCGCGCCGGGGGCGCGGACGCGCTCGCAGGCGCTGGCGACCGAGGGGCGCGCCATGGTCGGCGTCGCCCTCGGCCTGGTCGGGGTGCTGTTCGTCTCCGGGCTCATCGAGGGTTTCGTGACGCCGTCGGGGTTGCCGACGTGGGCGCGCGTCGGGATCGGGGTGCTCGCCGAGGTCGCGTTCTGGTCCTACTGCCTGTTCCTGGGCCGACCCGCTGCGCGGCAGGGGGAGACCGGCGACCTGGAGGAACGCTACGCGGGTGACGAGGTACCCGTCGCGGGCTGAGAGCCCAGCAGGCTGCGGGTCAGGTGCTCGGCGTCGGAGAGCAGTTCGTCCAGGGCCGTGCGGACGTCGGCGTCGGTGACGTCGTGGCCCGCCTCGGCGCCCACGAGGACGGCCCGGCGCAGCAGTTCCCGGGCGAAGCTGGCCGTCACCCCCGCCGTGCGGTCGGCGGCCTCGGCGATCACCTCCGGGGAGACGGGCAGCCCGCGGGCGTAGAGCTGGAACAGCGCGAACCGCGCGTCGCGGTCCGGCAACGGGATCTCCACGGCCAGGTCGACGCGACCGGGGCGCTGGGCCAGGGCGCGTTCGAGCAGGTCCGCCCGGTTCGTGGTCAGCAGGAAGGCGACGTCGGCGTCCCCGTCGAGACCGTCCATGGCGTCCAGGAGCTGGAACAGCAGGGGACGTTCGCCCGGGTTGAACCCCCGGTCCTCGGCGACGAGGTCGCAGTCCTCCAGGACGACGATCGCCGGCTGCATGGCGCGGGCCAGGTGCGCGGCCGTCGTGACGTGGGCCAGGGCCTGACCGGCCAGCAGCACCACCGTGCTGTTCTCGGCGCGGGCCACCAGGTGCCGCACCGTGAGGGTCTTGCCCGTCCCGGGCGGGCCGTAGAGCAGGACCCCGCGCTTGAGGTGCTGCCCCGAGCCCTGCAGGCGCGCCGAGTGGGTGCCCACCCCGACGACGTGCCGGGCGATGCGCTCCAGCGACCCCGGCGGCAGCACGACGTCGTCGGCCGTCACCGCGGGGCGGTGGACGAACGTGATGCCGGCGTTGTGCGGCTCGTAGGGGGAACCGGAGAACGACAGCACCTGCCCGCGCAGGACGCTGCGCTCCACCATGAGCCGGCGGACCTCGGCGATGAAGGCGGGGACGAGGGACTCCTGCGCGGCGACGACCTCGAAGCCCGTCGGGTAGCCGCTGTGCCGCTGCGCGGTGCGCTGCAGGACGGCGACGGGCTGGTCGTCCCAGCGCAGCAGCCGGACGCCGAAACCCACCGCGCGGCGCGTCGTGTCCGGGCCCGTCGGCAGGTTCACCCGGTCCACGGCGCCGAGGCCGAAGTGCCCGTAGTGGCCGGCGAGGAAGTCGGAGAACCCGTGGTGGCCGCGCTGGTCACCGCCGCCGACCCCGACGACCTCCTCGCCGCCGCCGCGCTCACCCAGCAGCGTCAGCGCGATGTCGAGGTCGACGAACTGGTGGTCGGGGACCTCCTCGCGGACCACCGGCAGCTGGTTCGCGCCGGTGCCCAGGTGGGCACCGACGACGTCGGCGATCTTCGGGCCGGCCTCGTCGGCCTGGGCCTGCGCGGAGTGCACGACGTCGTCGAGGAAGCGCCGGATCGACAGGGCGAGGTCACGGGTCTCGGGGTCCACGCCGCGATCATGGCGTTCCGGTCAGCCGCCGCGCCAGGGTGTTCCAGAACCGCGTCAGCCCTTCGCCGTCGGTCGCCCCGTCCGTCACGAGGGCCAGACACGCGCCGGGGGCCGGGTGCAGCAGCGGCGTCGGACCGCCCGCCAGCGTCCCGTCGAGCAGCGCCCGGCCGATCGCGTGCACGTCGTCGGCGCGGCCGAGCAGCCCGGTGTGCCCGACGGGGCGCCGCAGGGCGCGGGAGACCTCGTCGTCCCCGGGGCCGAAGACGGGACCGGTCAGCCGCAGCGGCCCGGTCACGAGGTCGGCCAGCAGGGAGTCCAGGCCTTGTCCCGTCGCCTCCTCCAGCAGGTCCCCGAGCACCACGAACCCCAGGGGGGAGGGGCGCACCTCCCGGCCGGGCGTGGCGACCAGCGGCGTGTCCAGGAGGCGCCGCAGCTTCTGGGCGGGCCGCAGGTCGTCGCGGCGCCACACGTCGCTGGTCGCCGGCAGCCCCGACGCGTGGTCCAGGAGCTGGCGCGCGGTGAAACCCCGGTCGGTGGGGCGGTCGAGGTCGAGGGCGCCGACGGCCGCGAGCTCGTGGGCCAGCGTGGCGACCACGGCCCGGGTGAGGGGGCCGAGGTGGTCCGCCGGGGTTCCCGCCGACGCCCGGTGGACGCGGCCGTCCGGGCCTGAGAACACCACGGCCGCCCCGCGGAACAAACCCTCGTGGACCCCGCGGGTGAGATCGTCGCCCGGGTCCGCGGGGTTCACCGCCACGACTGCAACCGCTTCGCGAAGACCGGGTCCAGCGCCACCTCGACGCGGACGCCGCCGTCGAACGTCACCGTCCGCACCCGCCAGCCGGGGACGAGGTGCAGGAGTTCGCGGCCCGTGACCCTCCGGGGCGCGGACCCCTCCAGCCGGCCGTGGTGCAGTTCCCGCCCGCGCCAGTGCAGCGTCCCGTCGCCGGTGACGACGGCCCCGGCCGTGCGCCACGACGTCCGCAGGCCCGCCGTCCCGGGGGACAGGGCCCGGACCCCCGCCTCGAAGGTGGTGTCGCCGTGCTCACCGCGCCGCAGCCGGGCCCGGACCCGGCGTCCGCCCACCGCGCCCCCGACCCCGACGAACGCCGCGAACAGCAGCGCGCGCACCCACGTCGGCCACCCCGCCGCGTCCGCCAGCCAGCTCGTGCCGACGGCACCGCCCACGGCCAGGAGGAACCAGGGCCAGGCGCGGTCGCGGGTCACGTCCCGATCGTAGGGTTCAGGCGCGTTCGAGACGGCTGACGACGACCCCGTTGGCGAACTGCTCGCGTTCCAGGACGCGGAACGCCGTGGGTGAGAACCCGCCCGCCACGACGGGGATCCCGGCCCCGGCCAGCACCGGGTAGGTCTTCAGGACGAGTTCGTCGATCTCACCGGTCAGCGCACCGGCGAGGGTCCCGCCGCCGCACAACCAGACGTCCAGACCGGGTTCGGCCTTCAGGGCGCGCACGAGCGCGACGGGGTCGCGCGACAGCCGCACCTCGGGGTGCGGAGCCTCGGGCAGGGTGCGGGAGACGACGTGCTGGGCCAGGTGGGAGTAGGGGCTGGGCGTCGCGGGCAGGCCCACCCGGTACGTCGCCAGGCCCATGACGACGGTGTCGAACCGCTGGTTCGGCGCGTCGATCCCGAGGAGCCCCCGGAAGGCCGTCGGGACGGTCTCGGGGTAGTGCGAGGCCGTCCACGCCTGGTACTCGGCCAGGTCCGCGCCCTCGCCCTGGCCGAAGAAGTCGAACTCCCCGCCCGGTCCCGCGACGTAGCCGTCGAGGGTGGTGCCGACGTAGTACACGAGGCGTCTCATCGGACCACCCAAGTCGGTGCGGACGTCGTCGCGCAACCGGGTGCCGTGTCCCACGACGTCGGTGGCAGTTCTGCATCAGGACATCGGTGACACTTCCGACGGTCGTGGTGGTGACACTTCTCGGCCCTCGGAGCATCCCGCCCCGCTGCCCTCGGCCGACCAACGCGCAGCGCAGACCCCCTCACGGGTCGACGCGCACGCGGTGATGCAGGGCCCGGCGTCACCGGTGGACAGGTACGGCCGGGCGAGCAGCATCGGCGGAGCCGTCATCGGCTCGCCAGCACTCGCCTCGACGTCACGGTCACGGACGTCGCGCTCATGTCGATGTCCGCAAGATCATGCAGGATTACTTCATCCCGCCCTGCGTTGCTCCTCTTGCGTTCCGCGTTGCGTTGACGCAACGTTGGAAGAGTGAGTACCAAGGCGAAAGGGCCAGCAGGCGCCAGACAGCTGCACAACCGCCTCGCCGTGCTGCGCACAGAGCGCGGCACCACCCGCCGTCAGCTGGCCGAAGCGGTCGGCGTCAACGTCCAGACCATCGGCTTCCTGGAACGCGGCGACTACGGCCCCTCCGTCGAACTCGCCCTGCGCCTGGCCGCCCACTTCAGCCTGCCCGTCGAAGCGATCTTCTCCCTCACGCCTTTCCCGCCCATGTCGGCGCAGCTCTACCCCGCCCCCACGACCTCAACGGCACCCACGACGCCCCCCACGGCGGCGGCGGTGCCCTCCCAGGCAGGAGCGCACACGTGAACCCCACCAACACCCGACCCCCCCGAGGCAGCGCCCAACGCCGCGCGCAGCTGCGCGCCCAGACCGAAGCGCGCGTCCAGGAACAACGTCAGCAGCCGCTGCCACCGTGGCTGGCCACCCGCACCGCCCGCCGCACCCTGGCCCTGCTCCCCGTGGCGACCTTCGGCCTCGGTGTGCTCGCCGCCACCGCCGGCGGCGGGACCAACACTGCGCTGCTCGGAGCAGCTACGTCGGTCGTGGGCAGTTCCGGGATCGGCGCCCTGCGACGCGCGACCCGGATGCTGGACAGGGCACCGGAGAACCTGCTCGATGAACGCGAGATCAGCGACCGCGACCACGCCTACCGACGCGGTTTCCACCTCACCCTGGTGCTGCTGGGCCTCGTGGCCGTCCTCGCGGCCCTCAACAGCTTCCTGGCACAAGAAGCAGGCCTACAGCTCTTCGAGAGCGTGGGCTGGATGGTGCTGACCTTCGCCTCGTTCCTGACCACGACCATGCTGCCTGCCGCCGCCCTGGCCTGGAACTGGCGCGCCCCGGTGGACGAGGCCGACGACCTCGGCGAGTGAGCATCGCCGACAGCGACGTTCCGGTCATCCCGCCCTCCGGGCGTCATGTAGCGATGAACCCGTAGACCGCGAGCAGGACCGCCAGGGCGGACGAGGCGACGCTGATGGTCTTCACCCAACGACGATCCCCTGCGAAGCCGACCAGCCCGAGACCGAGGCTGACGAAGACGAGCATCAGGCTCATGACGAGAGATCGTCGGTCGTCCGCGAACAGCAGAAGCACGAGGGCGAGCACGAACACGACGGCACCGATGACGGTGGTGAAGCGGGCGGACTGCGCCCTGCTGCGGTCGCTGTCCGGTTGATCATCCACTGGTTCAGCGTGACGGGCAGCGGCCATCCACGCACTCGGTCACGACGCAGGACCACGGCGTGGCAAGGGACGGTCACTCACCTCGAAGTTGCCGCAAGGTGCAGGCCGGCGACCTTCCGGTCATCCCGCGGTGCGCGCAGCGCACGGTCATCCCGCGGTGCGCGCAGCGCACGGTCATCCCGCGGTGTGCGCAGCGCACGGTCATCCCGCGGTGCAGTAGGCCGCACATACCACGGCGTCCTGCCCTTGCACCTGCTCGACGCAGGGCATAGCAAACTGCGGGAGTGCCTCGCCCCGCTCTGACCTTGGAGACTGCTCCGCAAAACCCCGGGGTCCGGTGCCGGCCCCCACTGGCCGCGCTCACCGGGCTAGCCTCGAGCCTCGTGCTCGCCCTCTCGGGATGCACGACCCCTACGCCCGCTCCGGTAGTGGAGCCCGGAGTGATCCTCAACCTCCTGCAGGGCTGGCAGCACGTGCCGGGGGTGGCGGTTGACGGCGATCAGCTGCAGGTCACGGCCACCGGGCGGAAGATCGTCGAGCAGGACGGCACGGGAGGCCAGCCGAACCCGCCAGTCAACCTGGTGGGAACCCACCTGGTGGCCCAGGGCGACTTCCTCCTCACCGCCGTCTTCGCCGACGCCACCGCCGACGCGTCCTGGGCGGTCTACGACAGCCCGCCATCGATCGCCGACGAGTTCAGGATCGAACCGGCCGGGATACGACTCACCCTCAGGGGGGACGATCTCGAGATCATCGTCTTCGACGGCTCGCCCCAGGAGGACGTGAGCGACCCCGTCCCGGTCCACGACGAGCACGTGACCCTCTCCGACCCGCAGGCCCCCCTGTCGGTTCGTCGCTCCGGCCACTCGCTGGAGGTCGAGAGCCACGAGCACGTAGTGTCTTCGATGCCTCTGGGCGGGGTGTTCTCGTCAGGGGAACTCTGGCTGGGACTGTCGAGCGACAGCGGCACCTTCTCGGTCGACTCCCTCACCGCCACCGCTGCGGAGGGCGGATCGCTGAGGACCGTGGGCCCCGCGTTCGACAAGGTGGTGCGATCAGCGGAAGGGCTGCAGGCGCTGGCTGACCGCACCCGTCCGGGCTTCCGGATCGGGGCGGCCGTGGCTCTCGGCCCACTTGCGGCAGACCCCGACTACGCACAAGAGCTCGTCGGCGACTTCGGCGCCATCACGCCCGAGAACGCGATGAAGCCGCAGAACCTCTCCCCGCAGCAGGGCGTCTACACCTTCGAGGAGGCCGACGCCCTCATCGCCGCGGCCCAGAGCAAAGGCATGACCGTGCACGGGCACACGATCGCTTTCACCGAGGCGATGCCCCGCTGGATGCAGGACCTACCCACCGGTTCCGAGCAGGATCGCCGCGCTAGCGCCGCAGCGCTCTTGGACTACGTCACCACCGTCGTGGGGCACTTCAAGGGACGCCTCGCCTCGCTCGACGTCGTCAACGAGCCGTTCGACGTCGACCAAGGAACCGAACTCCAGGAGAACATCTGGTACCGCACCTTCGGGCTCGGGTACCCGCTGGTCGTCTCCCGAGCCGTCCACGACGCCGACCCCGACGTGAAGCAGTTCGTCAACGAGAACGGGGCCGACGTGCCCGGTGACCGTCAGGCCGCCCTGCTCGAGCTCGTGCGTGACACCAACGCACGGGGAGGTCACCTCGACGGGGTGGGCCTGCAGGCCCACATCTACGACCTCGACACCGACGCCATCTCGCCCGAGGATCTGACCGAGACGCTCGACACCTTCGCAGCAGCCGGGCTGGACGTCCGCATCTCCGAGAACGACGTCCCGGACAGCCGAGGGACGCAGCTCCAGGCGGAGCAGTACGCCGATGTGCTGATCACCTGCCTGAGCACTCCCACATGCGTCTCCTACACCACCTGGGGTGTGGACGACCGCTACGACTGGTCGGTCGACGAAGACGGCAAACTGCAGCAGGGCCACGACTTGCTCTTCGACGAGGGGCGCCCGACGCCTGCGTACGAGGCAATCAGGCAAGCGCTGGGTGGCGGGCCGGACAGTTCCTGAGCGGTCAGGGTGGGGGGCTGCGTGCCACCACCGGCGGTGGACGTCGGGTTCGGGGTGGCTCGGCGCAGCGCCAGCCAGCGCATCACCGACGCCGCATCGGCTCGCTCAGCCACGGCGCGTCCCCTGAACAGGACAAAGGCACGCGGCGACGTCACCGTCATCCCGCTGACCAGAACGTCGTCGACCATCCACACATGGCGAAGTGCGGATGAGTCCCGGTGCGCGGCGCCGCTGTCAGGATCGTGCGATGGACGGTGATGACGAGCTGGAGAACGCCGCCGCCGAAGGCAGGCACCTGGCTGAGGCCCTCGACGCTCCCAGCGCGTGGCTGCTCCTGGAGGACTCCTACGCCCGAGGCGGCGTACCCGATGAGGTCCTGCACTTCATCCAGGACCACACCAGCCGCCTCCTCGGCCCGCAGACTCACGCGGTGGCCGGGGACGTCCTGCGCACGCACATCGAGGCCGGCGGGGACCGGGCGGACCTGGCGCGCGACCGTTCTGCTCTGCTCAACCTCCTTGCCGCGATCGAGGGCAAGCAGCGACCAGCCCCTGCACACCGCTGGACCGCTCACGTACCGCTCGGCGGGCAGGCGATGTCCTCTGTGCGGACGCCAGCGGCGCAGGACGTGGGAGACGGGAGCTCGGAGCCGTGACAACTTCGCGGTCATCCCGCGCACCGCGCGACTTCACGGTCATCCCGCGATGAGGGCCGCTCTCGCCATCGGTGTCAAAGAGCCAGGTGCAGCCGCAACGCGTCGTCGAGGGCGTCCAGCGCCTCGAACGGCAACCGCCCCAGCGCCGGCCCCAGTCGATCCACCGAGACGGCGCGGACCTGCTCGGCCTGGGCCTTGGAGTCGACGTGCAGTCCGGTGTCCTGGGCTGCGAGCAGGACTTGGAAGGGGAACACCCTGGCCGTGTTGCTGGTCACCGGAACCACGGTGACTACACCCCGTCCGAGGCGTTCGGCGACCGCGTTGGCCTGGTCGTTGCTGACCACGACCGCAGGACGGCGCTTGTTGGCCTCACTGCCCCGCACCGGGTCGAAGTCGACGAGGCGGACCTCTCCGCGTCGCATCAGCGGAGTCCGTCGGCCGTGGCGCCTTCCCACACCTCGCGCTCCCCGGAGTCGTCCCACTCCTTCCAAGCGGCGGCGTAGTCCTGCTCCAGCTGCTGGTGGGTCAGGGTTTGGATGGCTCGTTGCACCGCGGCGGACCGGGACGGCAGGCCCGCCGCGCGGACGTGCTCGTCGAGGGCAGCGACGTCGGCTTCGGAAAGGCTGATGCTGAGCTTCACGCGACGATGCTACCCCGGTAGCAATTTTGTTGCTACCGCCCGCTCATCCTGCGGTGAGCATGACGTCGCGGTCGGGTCACCGTCCTCGCTGGCGCGCTCGTCGCACCGGTCCACCGTTGCACGGCGAGCAGTCAGGGGCGTCGTGTGCGACGACGCTCGAGAACGGTCCTGACGCCGGCGACGCCTGGCAAGCAGCCGCCCACGACGAGGCCATCGACGGCCAGGGAGCCACCGTCCACACGGGTGGGGTGCTCCCGAGGGCTGAGCAGCCGACCTGATGCCGACGCGCCTTCTGGTGGTGACAGCTGACACCGGTTGAGGTCCACGACTGTCACCGATGTCTCGACACATCGAGTGTCACCGGTGTCCTGATGCACCACACCCCCGTGCCACCGCGTCGCGGCGCTGCTCAGCCCGCGAGCGCCGGCCGCCGCAGGGCCGCGAGGAGCTCGGCGGCGGGGGCGGGCCGGGCGAACCGGTACCCCTGGGCGAGGGTGGCGCCGTAGGACGTCAGGATCCGCGCCTGGGCGTCGTCCTCGACCCCCTCGGCGACGACCTGGATCCCCAGGGCCTGGCCGATGCCGAGGACGGCGCGCACGACGGCGTCGCAGCTGGGGTCGCGGCCGAGGCCGGCGACGAACTGCAGGTCGATCTTGAGCAGGTCGACGGGCAGTTCGGTGAGGCGGGCCAGGCCGGAGTAGCCGGTGCCGAGGTCGTCGATGGCGATGCGGACACCGCGCCGGCGCAGGGTCTCCAGCTCGTCGCGCAGGGCGTCGGTGATGCGGGTGGTGTGGGTCTCGGTGAGTTCGAGGACGAGCAGGCCGGCCGACAGCCCGGTCTCGGCCAGGACGCGGTCGACCTGGTCGACGAGGGACCCGCCGAGCTGCTCGGCGGAGACGTTGACGTGGACGGCGGGGGCGTCGGCGCCGAGTTCGCGTTCCCAGCGGGCGGCCAGGGTCGCCGAGGCGCGCAGGACGTGCTCGCCCACGGCGGGCATCAGCGGGGAGGCTTCCAGGACGTCGAGGAACGCACCGGGGGCCCAGACGGTGCCGTCGGCGCGCCGCCAGCGCAGGAGGGTCTCGACGGCGTCGACGCGGCCGGTGGCGAGGTCGACGATGGGCTGGCCGAACATCTCGAACTCGCCCCGGGCGAGGGCCTCGGTGAGTTCGGGCAGGAGGCGCTCGGCGCGTTCGAGGCGTTCGCGGTCGCGCGCGTCGTAGGCGTAGGCGCGGTTCTTGCCGGCGCGCTTGGCGGCGTACATGGCCAGGTCGGCGTTCTGCAGGAGCCGGTCGAGGGCCCCCGCGTCGGCGGGCCCGGCCGGGTGCACGGCGCTGCCGATGCTGGCGCCGACGGCGAACGCCCCGCCGGGCAGTTCGACGGGTTCGCGGACGGCGGCCAGCAGCCGGCGGGCGAGGCGTTCGAGGCCGTCGGCGTCGGTGTCGGGGCAGACGACGGCGAACTCGTCGCCGCCGAGGCGGGCCACGGTGTCGCCGCCGCGGGAGAACGCCGAGAGGCGGTGGCCGATCTCGCGCAGGAGGGCGTCGCCGGTGGCGTGGCCGGCGGTGTCGTTGACGGCCTTGAACCCGTCGAGGTCGATGAGCAGGACCCCGACGCACCGGTCCTCGCGGCGCCCGGCGTCGAGGGCGTCGGCCAGGCGGTCGCGCAGCAGGGCGCGGTTGGGCAGGCCGGTGAGGGCGTCGTGCAGGGCCTGCCGGACGAGGGCGTCCTCGGCCTCCTTGCGCGCGCTGACGTCCTCGACGAGGCACAGCAGGTAGGGCTCGACGCCGGCGGGGCTGACGCGGCTGGCGGTGGTGCGCCCCCAGCCGGTGGTGCCGTCGGCCCGCACGTAGCGGTGCTCGAACTGGGCGTCGACGTCGAGGCCGGCGAGCAGCGGCCCGAGGTGGCGGGCGACGTGGTCGCGGTCCTCGGGCGGGGCGACGGCGTGGACGTCGAGGACGCCGAGCTCCTCGGGGACGAGTCCGGTGAACTCGGTCATGGTGGTGTTGACCTGCAGGATGCGCCCGGCGCTCGCGCCGAGGCCGACGATGAGCATGCCGACGGGGGCGGTGTCGAAGGCCGCGCGGAACCGGGTCTCGGAGTCGGCGAGGCGGGCCTGGGTGGCGACCTGGTCGGTGACGTCGGTGCCGATGCCGAGCAGACCGGTCCGCCGGCCCTCGGCGTCCAGGAGCCAGCTGATGGTGAGCGCTACCTGGCGGTGCTCGCCGTCGGCTCGCACGAGGGTCCACTGCTCGGTGGCGGCGACGCCGGTGGTCTCCAGGGTGCGGTTGAACACCTGCGCCGGGGTGACCCCCAGGGCGGCGGCGCGCGCCGCCACCTCGGGGAGGTGGTGCAGGCGCTTGACGTTCTGGCCGAGCATGTCCGCCGCCCGGTACCCGAGCATGCGCTGCGCACCCTCGTTGAAGACCGTCACCGTGCCGTCGAGCTCGGTGGCGATGATGAGCTGCTGGGTGGCGCCGGACAGGATCCCGGCGTACAGGTCGCGCGAGCGCGTGATCTCGGCGGCCGCGGCGCGGTTCTCGGTGACGTCGTGGAAGGCGATGAGGGCACCCTCGGACCAGTCCGCGCCCTCGGCCCGCGGCAGGCGGCGGCCGGTGACGTGGACGGTGCGGGTGGCGCCGTCGAGGGTGCTGCGGAAGGTCAGGTCGTGGGGGTCGACGACCTCGCCGGCCAGGACGCGGGCCAGGGGCAGGCGCGCACCGGGGACGGGGTCGCCGGCGTCGTCGAGGACCTCGACGAACTCGGCGAAGCGGGAGACGGGGACGCCCTCGGGCAGTGCGGGGTAGATCCCCAGCGCGGCGGAGTTGGCCGTGAGCAGTGAACCGTCGGCGGTGTAGACGGACATGCCGTCGCTGCTGGCCTCGAACACGGTGCGCAGCAGGTCCGCCTGCCGCTCGGCCTCCTGCTGGGTGCGGCGCAGGGAGGCCACGAGCTGGGCGCGCTCGTCGCGGTGCAGCACGAGCACCAGCGTGAGCATCGCGGTCAGGGCCACGAACAGCTGCACGCCGACGACGCGCTGCAGCGGGGGCGCGGGGCTGAACATCCCCACGCCGTGCAGGGCCAGCAGGACGTTCAGCAGCGCGACGCACAGGGCGTTGGCGGCCGCCACCCGCGCGGCGAAGCGGCTGCCCGCCCACACCGAGACCGCCACGACGACGAAGGACAGCGAGTACAGGTGCAGGACGTCGAAGACCCACGCGAAGGCTGCGCTGGCGGCGACGTTGACCGCGACCACCTCGGGCCAGCCGGCCGCCCCCGACCGGCGGGTGGTGCGGTCGGCGAGCAGCAGCCACAGGCCGGCGACGGCGACCATGCTGGTGTTCCCGGTGACGGTCGTGACGGCGGCGGTCGCCGGGGAGGTGCCGCGCAGCAGCGCGTACGGCACGGAGATGACGGCGGCCCCGACGAGGGAACCGGCGACCGCGGCGACCCCCAGCGCCCACGCGTCGCTGCGTTGCGTCAGCCGCGTCCCGGTCGGTCCCCACCGGCGGAACACGACGCACGTGGTCCACGCCTGCAGCAGGGAGCCGGCGGTGAAGGCCGCGGCGGGCAGGGGCGGCAGGCCGGTGGCGACGTCGACGGCGACGTTCAGCGCGGCGATCGCGCTCAGCGCGACGGCGCGCCGGGTGCGGTGCGCCCAGACGGTGAGCAGCCAGACGACGGCGACCGCGGTGGCGGGCCAGACGGCGGCGACGGGGGAGCCCTCCAGGCGCGAGACGCGCCCCAGCAGGACCGCCGCGGCGTACAGGAGGGCGGGGACGAGCACGGACAGCGCTCTGCGCGTCGGGGACCCACCCCGCCCTCTCGCCGCTGTCGTCACCACCGTCTAGGTGTCGGCGGCGGCCTGCGGGGCTTGAGCCGTGCGGGACCAGGTGTCCCACAGTCGGGCGTACCGGCCACCGAGGGTGAGCAGCTCGGCGTGGGTGCCGATCTCGGCGATCTCGCCGTCGGCCATCACGGCGATGCGGTCGCAGACCGCGGCCTGGCTGAGCCGGTGGGCGACGACGAGGGCGGTGCGGCCGCGGACGACGGCCTCGGCGGACTGCTCCAGGTCCCGTGCCCCGGCGCTGCCGGCTTCGGCGGTGGCCTCGTCGAGGACGACGACGGGCGGGTCGCGCAGCACGAGGCGGGCCAGCGCCAGCTGCTGCGCGCGGGCCTGGGACAGGGGCAGCTCACCGGGACCGACGCGGGTGTCGAGCCCGGCGGGCAGGGCGCTGACCCAGTCGTCACCGTCGACGACCCGCAACGCGGCGTGCACCTCGTCGTCGGTGGCCCCGGGGCGGGCCAGCGTGAGGTCCTCGCGCAGGGTGCCGGTGAAGACGTGCGACTCCTGGGCGATGACGCCGACGCGCTCGCGCACCGACCCGGCGTCGAGGTCGGTCAGGTCCACCGCGCCCCGCGCCCCGGTGAGCTCGACCGTGCCGCCGGTGGCGGGGAAGACGCCGCCGACGACGGCGGCCAGGGTCGTCTTGCCGGCGCCGCTCTCGCCGACGACGGCCAGCGACGTGCCGGCGGGGACCTCCACGTCGATGCCGCGCAGCACGAGCGGGGCGTCGGGGCCGTCGGCGTAGCTGTGCGTCAGCCCCCGCACGCGGATCCCGACGTGCTCGCGGGGCGCGCGGGCGACGACGTCGGCCTGCGGCGCGGGGTCCTCGGGCAGGTCGACGACCCCCACGAGGCGGTTCAGGGCGGCGGCGGCCCGCGAGACCTCGTCGAAGGACAGCAGCAGCGTGCCCAGCGGCCCGAACAGGCGGTGGAACAGCAGCGCGGCCGCGGTGACGGCGCCGACGGTGACGGTGCCGGTGCGCACGAGCTGGAAGCCGGTGAGCAGCAGCGCAGACAGGCCCACGGCCTCGGCGCCGTTCATGGACATCGAGAAGCGGGCGAAGGTGCCCAGCGCGGCCCGCGAGGCCCCGACGGTGCGGGCCGAGGCCGCCCGCACGCGCTCGCCCTGCAGGTCGGCCATGCCGTAGGCCTGGACGGTGGAGGCGCCGTGCAGGGACTGCAGGAACACCTGCGAGCGCTGCGCGGCGACGGCCCGTTCGTTCGCGTACAGCGGCCCGGCCTTCGGCAGGTACCAGCGCAGGCTGAGGGCGTACACGGGGAAGACGACGCAGAAGGCCAGGGCCAGGCGCCAGTCCAGGGCCCAGAACCCGACCGCCGACAGGACGACGGTGATGGCGGCGGTCAGCACGTTCGCGCCGAGCTGCACCGAGCTGGTGAACAGCTCGACGTCCTCGGTGACGCGCGAGGCGACGTCCCCGGACCCGGCGCGCTCCAGCAGGCGCGGGTTCATCCGCAGCGAGCGGTCGACGACGCGTTCGCGCAGGTCCGCGGCGATGCTCGCGCCGAGGCGTTCGGCGTCGCGGCGGGCCAGGGCCGTGGTGACCGCGGTGAGGACGGCGACGACGGACAGCTGCACGAGCAGGGGCGTCAGGGGGTCCCCGGCGCGCACGACGTCGACGGCCCGGCCCAGCAGCAGCGGCAGCACGACCGTCCCGCCGCTGGACAGGACGGTGGTGGTCAGCGCGGCGGCGAGCTCGCCGCGGTGGGCCGTGGCGGTCCGGGCCAGGACCGCGGCGCTGCGCCGGCCCGGGGCGACGGGCAGGGCGGTGGGCAGCGCGTTCACCGGCTCACCGCCGCGGCGTACTCGGCGCCGAACCGGGGGTCGTCGAGCAGCTCGGTGTGCGTGCCGGTGGCGTGCCGGCCGTCGGCGGTCAGCAGCACGACGCGGTCGCAGCGCGTCAGCAGCAGCGGGGAGGAGGTGACCAGCACGGTCGTCCCGACCCCGGCGCGCAGCCGGCGCACGCCCGCGGCGACGCGGTCCTCGGTGACGGCGTCCAGGGCCGTCGTCGGGTCGCGCAGGACCAGCACCTCCCGGTCGGCGGCCAGCGCGCGGGCCAGGCCGATGCGCTGGCGCTGGCCGCCGGAGAAGTTCGTGCCGCCGTCGGCCAGGGGCGCGTCGAGGTCGGTGGGGGCGGCGGCCGCGGCGAGCGCGGCGCCCAGCTCGACGCCGCGGCCGGCCGGGACGGGACCGGTCGTCAGCGCGTCGGCGAGGGTCTCGCCGAGCAGGTGCGTCTCGGCGGGCTCGACGAGCGTGCCCGCCCCGGCGAAGCCCGCGGTGACCGCGTCCGCCGTCGCCGTGTCGGTCGCGACGATCCCCAGGACCTCCCCGGGGGCCGGGCTCAGGTGCCCGGCGCGGGGGCGGCCGGCCTCGGTGCGGGGGGCGGGCGGGGTCAGCAGGGCGGCGACCCGGCGGGCGCTGGCGCGCGAGACGGCGAGCTGCTGGACGCAGGCGCTGACGTTGCGGACGGGGTCGGCCAGGAAGCTGGCCATCCCCACGACGGTGACGAACTCGCCGAGGTCGAGGCGGCCGCGGGCGACGAGGGCGCCGGCGGCGGCGGCGGTGGCGACGAGGATGGCGCCGGTGGCCAGGGTGCCGGCGCCGACGAGGACGGAGGTGGCCCCGGCCGCCCCGACGGCCGCGCGCCGCGAGACCGCGCTGGCCAGGTGGTAGCGGCGGACGGCCTCGGGGACCCCGCCGAACCCGCGCAGGGGGCGCAGGCCGGCGAGCAGGTCGGCGGCGACCGCGGCGGCCAGCCCGGCGCTGCGCTGGCGGTCGTGGACGCGCCGTTCCAGCCGCGGGGCCAGGGCCTGCAGGCCGAGGACGACGACGGGCACGCTCACGAGCAGGCCGAGGCCGAGGGCCACGTCGATGCGCAGCAGCACGACCGCGGCCACGACCATCCCGAAGCACCCGGAGGCGAGGAAGCTGACCAGGCCGAGCGACTCGGCGGTGTGCCGGGTGTCGGAGGTCACGACGGACAGCACGTCGCCGACCTGCCGGTCGCGCAGGACGGCGGGGTCGCGCAGCACGGCGCTGGTGGCGGACGTGCGCAGGGAGTGGGCCTCGTCGAACTCGGCGACGTCGACGGTCCAGAAGGCGAAGGTCCCGGCGCTGGACAGCACCGCGAACAGCGCCAGGACCCCGAGGACGCACAGCACGACGGCCCGGACGTCGCCGGTGCCGACGGCCCGGTCGACGGCGAGGCCGATGGCGACGGGGACGAGCGCCTCGCAGGTCTGGTGGACCATCGAGGACCCGCAGCCGACGGCGACGGCGCGGCGGTGTCGGCGCAGCACGTCGAGCACGGGGCGAGAGGACATGGAGGCGATCCTGAGGGGGTGTCGGGGGGTGTGAGGACGACCTTCTCACCCGTTCGGCCCACCCGGCGCTCACCCCCGCGGCAGCGCCCCGATCGGCCACGCGCGGTAATCGGAGGGCGCCCGCTTGTGCACTCTGAGTCACTGGCCTGATGGTCGAGGTGTCGGGGGAACGCCCCCGCCCCACACCCCGGAGGAACCCCGTGACCACCGTGAACGACACCCTCAAGAGCGCGCTCGACATCGACGGCGCCATCGCGGCCGCCCTCGTCGACTACGAGACCGGGATGTCGCTGGGCTCGGTCGGCGGCGGGACCCTCGACCTCGACGTCGCCGCCGCCGGCAACACCGACGTCGTGCGCGCCGAGCTGAAGACCCTGCAGCGCCTCGGCCTGGACGACACCCCCGAGGACGTCCTGATCACCCTCGGCACCCAGCTGCACCTCCTGCGCCTGCTGCAGAGCCAGAACGGCCAGGGCCTGTTCCTCTACCTCGTCCTGGACCGCAGCCGCGCCAACCTGGCCATGGCCCGCCGCCAGCTCACGGTCCTCGAGCGCAACGTCGAGATCTGAGGTCAGGCCCTCTCCACCAGGGACAGCTGGGTGCCGTCCGGGTCCAGCAGGTGGGCGACCCGGCCGCCCCAGTCCTCCACGCGCGGCAGGTGCAGGCGGGGGAACCCGGTGCGCCCCACCGGGACCCCCGCCGCCCGCGCGAGGGCGCAGAACCCGTCGAGGTCGGCCAGCCGCAGGGTGCAACGGAACGAGCTCGACCACGGGTCCAGCGCGGCGAAGCCGAAGAACTCCAGCTGCACCGGCCCGCGGCGCAGCACCGCGCACTCGTCCGACCGGTACGCCTCGACGAACCCCAGCGCGCCGTAGAACCTCGACGTCGCGCCCAGGTCGCGCGCCGGCAGGTTCGGCACCGCGCGGTCACCCAGGGAGTCCACCGCTACTCCACCTCCGCCGCCGCGCCCGCGAACTGCGCCTCGTGCAGCCGCGCGTACGCCCCGCCCGCGGCCACCAGGTCGGCGTGCCGGCCCTGCTCCACGACCCGCCCCGACTCCATCACCAGGATCAGGTCCGCGTCCCGGATCGTCGAGAGCCGGTGCGCGATGACCAGGCTCGTGCGGTCCTGGCGCAACTGCGCCATCGCCCGCTGCACGACCCGCTCGGTGCGGGTGTCCACCGAACTCGTCGCCTCGTCCAGCACCAGCACCTGCGGGCGCGCCAGGTACGCCCGGGCGATCGTCACGAGCTGCTTCTCGCCCGCGCTGATGCGCCCCGCGTCGTCGTCCACGACCGTCGCGAACCCGTCCGGCAACGTGTCCACGACCGTGTCCACCGACGCTGCGCGCGCCGCCTCCAGGACCTCCTCGTGCGAGGCCGACGGCCGCGAGTAGGCGATGTTCTCCTCGATCGTGCCCTCGAACAACCACGTGTCCTGCAGCACGATCGCGGCGCGCGAGCGCAGGTCCTGCCGGGACATCGTCGCCGTGTCCACGCCGTCGAGCAGGATGCGCCCCGAGTCCACCTCGTAGTAGCGCAGCAGCAGGTTCACCAGCGTCGTCTTGCCCGCCCCCGTCGGGCCCACGATCGCGACCGTCTGGCCCGGTTCGGCCGTGAACGACAGGTCCTCGATGAGGGGGACGTCGGGGGCGTACCGGAACGACACGCCCTCGAACTCGATGCGCCCGGGCCCCGACGGCTTCGGGCCGTCCACCGGGTCCGGCGACATCTCCGGCGCGTCCAGCACCTCGAACACCCGCTCCGCCGAGGCGACCCCCGACTGCAGCAGGTTCGCCATCGACCCCAGCTGCGCCAGCGGCTGCGTGAACTGCCGCGAGTACTGCACGAACGCCTGCACCCCGCCGATCGTGATCGACCCCGTCGTCACCATCGTCGCGCCCACCACCGCGATCGCGACGTAGACGAGGTTCCCGATGAGCATCGTCGACGGCATGATCGTGCCCGACAGGAACTGCGCCCCGGCGCTCGCGCCGTACAGCTCGGAGTTCCTCGCCGTGAACCGCGCGCGGACCTCCTCGCGGCGCCCGAACGCCGTCACGACGTCGTGCCCCGTGAACACCTCCTCGATCTGCGCGTTCAGCGCCCCCGTCTCGCGCCACTGGCTGACGAACAGCGGCTGCGAGCGCTTCGCGATCGTCGCGACGACCACCAGCGTCAGCGGGATCGCCACCAGCGCCAGCAGCGCCAGCCGCCAGCTGATCGTGAACATCATCACCACGACGCCGATCACCGTCAGCGCCGAGACCAGGGCCTGCGACACGGTCTGCTGCAGGCTCTGGGAGATGTTGTCGATGTCGTTCGTCACCCGCGAGAGGAGTTCCCCGCGCGGCGTGGAGTCGACGTGCGAGAGCGGCAGCCGGTGCAGCTTCGCCTCGACGTCACCGCGCAGCCGGAACACCGTGCGCTGCACGACCCGGTTCAGCATCAGCCCCTGCAGGAACGACAGGAACGCCGACAGCACGCAGATCAGCGCGACCTCGACGATCGTGCGGCCCAGCCCCGACCGGTCCAGCGGCCGGCCGCCGAACGCGGCCTGCACCACGTAGTCCGTCGCGTGCCCCAGGAGCTTGGGGACGTAGACCGTCAGCGCGACGCTGGCCACGGCCAGGACCAGCACCACCGCCAGCCGCGCCGCGTCCGGGCCCATCCGGGACAGCAGGCGCTTGCCGGACGGGACGAACGACTGCGCCTTCTGGCCCGGGGCACCGGCCATCCGCATCGGACCCCCGCGCCCGCTCACGCTGCACCCCTCGTTCGCTCCGTCGCGGCGCTCGTGACGGCGCCTTCCCTCGGGACCGCGCAGCGACTCCGTCTGGAGCCGGCGCCCAGCGCCGGACGCGTTCCCTCAGTCCAGGCGCCGTCGCGCCGCTCGTCGCTCACGCTGCAACCTCCAGCTGGCTCGAGACGATCTCCTCGTACGTCGGGCACGTCTGCAGCAGTTCCCCGTGCCTCCCGCGGCCGACGACCCGGCCGTTCTCCAGCACGACGATCTCGTCGGCGCCCACGATCGTGGAGACCCGTTGCGCCACCACGAGGATCGCCGCGTCGGGCAGGTCGGCGGCCAGGGCCGCCCGCAGCCTGGCGTCGGTCGCGGTGTCCAGGGCCGAGAACGCGTCGTCGAACACGAACACCGCGGGCCGCTGCACGAGCAGGCGCGCGATCGACAGCCGCTGCCGCTGCCCGCCCGAGACGTTGGTGCCGCCCTGGGAGATCGGCGTGTCCAGCCCCTCGGGCTTGGCCCGCACGAAGTCCTCGGCCTGCGCCGTCCGCAGCGCCGCCCACAGCTCCTCGTCGGAGGCGTCGGGGCGGCCGAACCGCAGGTTCGAGGCCACCGTCCCCGCGAACAGGTAGGGCCGCTGCGGGACGAGTCCCACGCGCCGGCGCAGGTCCGCGTCGGCCAGGGACCGCACGTCGACGCCGTCGAGCACGACGGCGCCCGCCGAGACGTCCGCGAGCCGGGTCGCGAGGTTCACGACGGTCGTCTTGCCCGACCCCGTCGACCCGATGACGGCCGTGGTGCGGCCCGGTGCGACGTCGAAGGTGACGCGGTCCAGGACGGCCCGGTCGGCGCCGGGGTAGGAGAACGAGACCTCGCGGAACTCCAGGCGCCCCGAGCTCGGCGCGGTCGCCGCGGCCTGCGCCGGGCGCACGCTCGTCGGCGTCTGCAGGACCTCCTCGATGCGGCCGGCCGAGACCGCCGCCCGGGGCCCCACGACCGCCAGGAACGTCGTCATCATGACGCCCATGAGGATCTGCACGAGGTAGGACAGGAACGCGATGAGCGAGCCGATCTGCAGGTCCCCGCTCTCCACCCGGCCCGCGCCGAACCACACGACGGCCGCGCTGGTCAGGTTCATCACGAGCGTCACGAACGGGAAGACGATCGAGAACAGCCGGCCCGTCCGGACCGCGACGTCGGTGAGTTCGGCGTTGGCCCGTTCGAACCGGGCCCGCTCGGCGTCCTCGCGGACGAAACCGCGCACGACGCGCAACCCCGTGAGCTGTTCGCGCAGCACGCGGTTCACGGTGTCGATCTTCTTCTGCAGCTGACCGAACATGGGCCCGAGGCGCACCATGATCGCCGCCATCACGGCGACCAGCACGGGGACCGCGACGACGACGAGCCAGCTCAGCCCCACGTCCTCGCGCAACGCCATGACGATCCCGCCGACGCACAGGATGGGCGCGGAGACGATCATCGTGCACGTCATCAGCACGAGCATCTGCACCTGCTGGACGTCGTTGGTCCCGCGGGTGATGAGCGAGGGGGCGCCGAAGCGCCCGACCTCGGCCTTGGAGAAGTCCAGGACGTGCCCGAAGACGGCCGCGCGCACGTCGCGGCCCACGGCCATCGCCGCGTACGCGCCGCAGCGGACCGCGGAGATCGTGGCGACGACCTGGACGAGGGTGATGGCGAGCATCAGGGCGCCGGTGCGCCAGATGTAGCCGGTGTCGCCGGTCACGACGCCCCGGTCGATGATGTCGGCGTTCAGTCGGGGCAGGTACAGCGAGGCCACGGTCTGCAGGACCTGCAGGACGAGGACCGCCACCAGCAACCCGCGGTGAGGACGGAGGTGCTCTCGCAGGAGGGTGAACAACACGGGAGTCAGGTCTAGCAGCCCCCGGCGGGCCGGGCATCAACCTTTCGTGTCCCCGGCGAACCGGGTGCCGGGCCGGGCCCGGCTCACAACCTCCCGGCGGCCTTCAGCGCCAGGTACCGGTCGGCCAGCGCCGGGGCCAGCCCCTCGGGGTCGGCGTGCACGACCTCCACGCCCAGCCGGGTCAGCAGCCGCGCCGTCCGGTCCCGCACGGCCGTGGCGGTCTCGGCGGCGGCCGCGGTGTAGACGGCCTCGGCGTCGGAGTGGTCGCGGGCCAGCGCCGCCAGGGCCGGGTCGTCCACCGCGGCCAGCACGACGGTGTGCCGGGTGGCGAGCTGCTCCAGCACGGGCAGCAACCCCGAGTCCAGGACGGAGGAGTCCAGCGCGGTGAGCAGCACGACCAGCGCCCGCTGGCGGGCCGTCGTGCGGACCTCGGTCGCGACGGCGTCCCAGTCGGCCTCCACGAGGGACGGTTCGAGCGGGGCCAGGGCCTCCACCAGCGCGGGCAGCAGGTCGCCGCGGGAACTGCCCCGCACCCGGGCCCGGACCCGGCGGTCGTGGGCGACGAGGTCGACGCGGTCCCCGGCCCGCGCGGCCAGGGCCGCCGTCAGCAGCGCGGCCTCGATCTGCGCGTCGAGCCGGACGGTCGGGTGCTCACCCTCCAGCCGCGCCGCCGACGTGCGGGAGGTGTCGACGACGAGCAGGACGCGCCGGTCGCGCTCGGGACGCCAGGTGCGCACGACGACGGCCTGCCGGCGGGCGCTGGCCCGCCAGTCGATCGAGCGCACGTCGTCCCCGTCGACGTAGTCGCGCAACGAGTCGAACTCCGTGCCCTGCCCCCGGTGCTGGACCGCGCTGCGCCCGTCGAGCTCGCGCAGCCGCGCCAGCCGCGACGGCAGGTGCTTGCGCGACGTGAAGGGCGGCAGGACCCGCAGCCGTCCCGGCACGGGCGCCGACCGCTGCCGGCCCGCCAGCCCCAGCGGCCCCGCGGTGCGGACCGTGACGCGGTCGGCGAGCCGGTCCCCGCGCCGGGTCGGGACGAGGACGACCTCGAACCGGCGCCGCTCGGCCGGGGGCAGGTCCAGGCGGTGCCGGGTCCGCGTCGCCCCCGCCGACGGCACCCACGCGTCCCGCAGCACGCCCCGGACCCGCTGCGCGCCCGTGTTCTGCACCAGCAGCTCGGTGCTGCGCCGCTCCCCGAGCCGCACCGCGGGCAGCGGCGGCCGGGTGATCGTGAGCCGCCGCGGCGACGGGGCGAGCAGCACGTCCAGACCGGTGAGCAGGACGCACACGCCCAGCCACACCCAGAACGCCCCCCAGCCCGGCCACGCCACGACCAGGACCAGCCCCGCCAGGGCCAGCCACGCCGTCCGGCCGGTGACGAACATCTAGCGCGGCACCGGGACGGAACCCAGCACCGAGTCCAGGACCGCGTCCACGCTCACCCCGTCGAGCTCGGCCTCGGGCCGCAGCTGCACGCGGTGGCGCAGCGTCGGGCGCGCCAGCGACTTCACGTCGTCGGGGGAGACGTAGTCCCGTCCCGACAGCCACGCCCACGCCCGCGCCGTCGCCAGCAGCGACGTCGCCCCGCGCGGGGAGACGCCCAGCGCCAGGGAGGGGGAGTCGCGCGTGGCCCGGCACACGTCCACCACGTAGCCGATGACCTCGCGCGAGCACTGCACGCGCCGCACCGCGTCGGCGGCGATGGACAGCTGCTCGGGCGTCGCGACGGCCCGCACGCCCGCCGCCGCCAGGTCGCGCGGGTCGAAGCCCGTCGCGTGCCGGGCCAGGACCTCCACCTCGTCCTCGCGCGGCGGCAGCGGCAGCGTCAGCTTCAGCAGGAACCGGTCCAGCTGCGCCTCCGGCAGCGGGTACGTCCCCTCGTACTCGACGGGGTTCTGGGTGGCGGCCACGATGAACGGGTCCGGCAACCGCCGCGGTTCACCGTCGATCGAGACCTGCTTCTCCTCCATCGCCTCCAGCAGCGACGCCTGCGTCTTCGGCGGCGTGCGGTTGATCTCGTCCGCCAGCAGGATGTTCGTGAACACGGGCCCCTCGCGGAACGAGAACCGCGAGCTCTGCGCGTCGTAGACCAGCGAGCCCGTCACGTCGCCCGGCATCAGGTCGGGCGTGAACTGCACGCGCTTGGTGTCCAGGTGCAGCGCCGCCGACAGGCTGCGCACGAGCAGCGTCTTGGCCACCCCCGGAACCCCTTCGAGCAGGACGTGACCGCGGCACAGGACCGCGATGACCAGTCCGGTGACGGCCGCGTCCTGGCCGACGACGGCCTTGGCGACCTCCTGGCGGACCGCGCGCAGGGCCTGCCGCGCGTCCTCGACGGCCTCGGTCGAAGTCTCTGTCACTGGGTGGGGACCTTCCTGGGTGAGGTGCTGCGGACATCGCGTTCGAGGGCGTCGAGGTCGACGGCGAGCCGGACGAGCGCGGGGTCGTCGTGCGGTGCGGCGCCCGCGAGCAGCTCACGGACGGCGGGCGCGGGGCGGCCGGTGATCCACGCCACCTGGTCGGCGACGTCGGCGACGTCGGCGCGCACGTCCAGCCCCGTCCACCCCCGCAACCGGCGCAGCGTGGCCTCCCGCAACGCCTGCGCCGCCCGGGCGCAGGCGCGGGCGCTGGCGTACAGCCGGCCGTGCCCCTCCACGGTCTCGGCCGCCCGCACCACGACGGGCAGCGGCTCGTCGACGAGCCGGCCGAGCCGGCGGCCCCGCCACAGCAGGACGAACCCCGTGGCCAGGGCCAGGACCCCGACCGCCGGCCACGTCCAGCCGGGCAGCAGCGCCGTCAGCGGGACCTGCGCGGACTCGGTGTCGACGGGGTCGGGCAGGTACCACACCAGGTCGCGGCGCGCGCCGAGCGTGCGCAGCGCCAGCGCCGCGTTCCCCTCCTGCGCGACCCAGCGGTTCGTCATGGACGTCGGCTGCCCCACGACCGTCAACGTCGCGCGCCCCAGCGCGGTCCGCGCGAACGACCCGCCGTAGCAGGCCGTCGCGCCACCGCTCGCGGCGTACGTCTGACCGCCGGCCCGCGCGGGCCCGGCCGCGACCGCGTCGGGGTCCTCGCAGCCGGGGTCGCGGGTGGCCGTCGACGCACGGCCCGTGGGGGTGACGTCGTCGGTGAACGCCGCCAGCGACGCCTCGGAGGGACGCAGCAGCACGACGTCGGCGCCGGAACCGGCCAGGGTCCGCAGCCGCGCGTCCGAGAGCAGGTCCGGGGCGGTCACCAGCACGGTCGCGTCACCGCCCGCGCCCCCGGCCAGGGCCCCCGACGCGTCGGCGAACGTGCGGGCCTCGGTGACCGTCACGCCCCGGTCGGCCAGGACGCGCGCCAGCGCCCGCCCGCCGCCGGGGTCGACGGACTCGGGGGTGAAGGCGGACTCGTCGGTGCGCGGCGTCAGCAGCGCCACCAGCACCGCGGTGGCCACGACGAGCAGCACCACCAGCACCGCCGCGCGGTGGCGGCGGACCGCGCCACGGACCCCGTCACGGACCCCCTCGCGGACCCCGTCGCGGACCTGGCCGCCGATCACGCGGGGACCACCGGGCGCGCGCGGGCGACCTGGGCCACGACGGCCCGCAGGTCCTCGTCGGCGCGCGCGCTCGCCGGCCGCCCGCCGTAGCGGACGTCGTCGAAGGAACGGGCCGCGCGGGCCAGCGCGTCGGCGCAGTCGGGCAGCGCGAGCGCCGCGGTGGACGCGATCTCCGTCGCCGTGCCACCGGGCCGGGTCTCGACGAGGGCGCGTTCCTCCAGGGACCGCACGAGCCCGCGGAACCGCTCGGCGACGGCGAGCGCGTGGTCCCCGGCCGCCGCGGCCGCGTCGGCGCGGGCGAAGTGGGCGCTCGCGGGCTCGGGCGCGGCCTCGAAGACCGGCTCGGCCGGGCCCTGCCGGGCGCTGCGGCGCAGCGGGCCCCCCACGAGGTGGACGGCCACGACCAGCAGGACCAGCAGCACCACGACCACGACGACGGACGTCCAGCCCGTCCCGATCCCGGGCACCGAGACCCGCTCCAGCCGGTCCCACAGCCAGGTCCAGGCGCGCACCAGCCACGAGCCCTGGGACTGGCGGTACTCCGGGCGCGACAGCTCCTCGGCCAGCCACTGCCGGGCCTGGGGCCGGTCCGGCTGCACGGGGACCGTCACCGCGCGGAGGCCCGGTGCAGCTCGACGTCCAGCCCCTCGCGGCGCATCCGCAGGTCCACGTACAGCAGCGCCGTCACCGAGGCCAGGAACGGGTACGCCACGATGCTGCCGGCCATCTGCCCCACGGTCTGCACGGCGTTCTGCGCGACGATGGCGCCCGTCCCGCCCGCGCCGAGGGTCGCCCCGAGCACCCCGCCGACGACCCCGAACGGCACGGAGACGGCACCGACGGCGAACTGCACGACGACCAGCGTCAGCAGCTGGATGCCGAACAGCCGCCAGAACGAGCGGCGCGTCAGGCGGAACGAGCGCGCGAGGCTGGCCCGGATCCCCAGGCCCTCCAGCAGCATCGCCGGCGAGGCCATCGACGACTTGACCCAGAACCACGCCCAGCCGGCCAGCGCGGCCAGCGCCCCGAGCAGGGTCACGAGCACGCCGACGCCCGTCCCGACGTCGGAGCCGGCGAACACCAGGACGAGCACCCCGGGGGCCAGCAGGACCACCCACACCAGGGCGCTGACGAGCGTGATGAGCACCGACAACCCCACCAGCGGCAGGACCCGCGCGCGGCAGCGGGCCCACAGGTCGCCGAAGCCGATCCTGCGGCCCAGCACGGCCTCGCTGACGCTGACGATCAGCATCCCGTTCAGCACGAGCACCGCGATCGCCTGCAGCAGAGCGCTCAGCACCAGCAGCGGGGCCGAGGACTGCAGCGTCGAGAACACGTCGTCGACCGAACCGGTCCCGGCTTCGAGGCTGTTCGCCAGGCCCACGACGTCGCGCGTGAAGAACACCGAGGCGACGAGGGACACCAGCGAGGTGGCGGTGACCACGACGGCCGACAGCCCGACCATGACCTTGGGGTTCTGCCGGAACCCGCGGAACGCGCCGTCCCAGATCTCGCCCAGGCCCAGCGGGCGCAGCGGGACGATCCCCGGCCGGGGTGCGGCGGGCACGCCCCACGACTGCTGGCCAGGGTCGCCCTGCGGGGCGCCCCACCCCGACGACGGGACGGGAGCGGGGGTCAGGGGCGCCGGCGGCTGGTCCCCGGGCGAGTCGTCCGGGCGCTGCCACTGGTCCGTCCCCATGGCGGCCATCGTGCCAGAGGACCCGCGGTGATCAAGGTCCCGGCGTGGTGGTCACCCCCGAACGCGGCCCCGGGGGGCAGGATGAGCCCATGAGGGGACGCGTCCTCGTGGTGGACGACGACACCGCGCTCGCCGAGATGCTGGGGATCGTGCTGCAGGGGGAGGGGTTGGAGACCCGCTTCTGCGCCAACGGCGACGAGGCGCTGGGGGCCTTCCGGGCGACCCGGCCCGACGTCGTGCTGCTCGACCTGATGCTGCCCGGCACCGACGGCATGGAGGTCTGCCGCCAGATCCGGGCCGAGTCCGGCGTCCCGATCGTCATGCTGACGGCCAAGAGCGACACCGTCGACGTCGTCCTGGGCCTGGAGGCCGGCGCCGACGACTACGTCGTCAAACCCTTCAAGCCCAAGGAACTGGTCGCGCGCGTGCGGGCCCGGTTGCGCACCGCCGGGGACCGCCCGCCCGAGACGCTGCGCATCGGCGACCTGACGATCGACGTCGCCGGCCACTCGGTGCGCCGCGACGGCCGGTCCCTGCCCCTGACCCCGCTGGAGTTCGAGCTCCTGGTCACCCTGGCCCGCAAGCCGTGGCAGGCGTTCACGCGCGAACTGCTGCTGGAGCAGGTGTGGGGTTACCGGCACGCCGCCGACACGCGCCTGGTGAACGTCCACGTGCAGCGGCTGCGCTCGAAGATCGAACGCGACCCCGAGCACCCCGAGATCGTCGTCACGGTCCGCGGGGTGGGGTACCGCGCCGGGCCCCTCTAGTGCAGGCGCCCGCACCCGCGACCCCGCGCAGCGAGCGGGGGACGCCGTGAGGCGGCTGCTGGCCCGCTGGCGGGCCTCCCTGCAACTGCGTGTCGTGGTCCTGACGACGATGCTGGGCCTGGCCGTCGTCGTCGGCGTCGGGTCCTTCCTGCTCGACGGCATCGCCGACGGCCTGGTCGCCGAGCGGCAGAAGGTGGCGCTCGCCGACGCCGCCCGCAGCGCCCAGACCGCCCAGCAGCAGTTCGACGCGGCGACGACGACGAGCTCGGCGGAGGTCGAGCAGCTGGCCGGCGACGTCGTGTCGTCGCTGGAGGGGGCCGGCCCGGACCGGGTGCGCGGGGTCGTCCTGCTGCGCGCCGCAGGGTCGGCCGACACCGCCGGCACCGGGCAGGTCGTCGTGCGGGACGTCGCCTCGGAGGGGCTGGAGGCCGCCGACATCCCGATGGCGCTGCGCCGGGCGGTGGTGGGTTCCGACGTCCAGCAGCTGCAGATCGTCGACCTGTCCGACGGTTCCGGCGCCCCCTCGCTCGTGGTGGGCTCGACCGTGACGCTGCCGCGGGCGGGGGAGTACGAGCTGTACTTCGTGTACTCCCTGGCCAGCGAGGAGGCGACGGTCTCGCTGGTGCGCACCACGTTCGTCGGCGGCGGGATCGCGCTGGTGCTCCTCGTCGGCGCCGTGGCGTGGGTGGTCGCGCGGATGGTCGTCGAACCGGTCCGCGAGGCCGCCGGGACCGCGGAGCGGCTGACGGGCGGGCACCTCGACGAACGCATGCGGGTGCGCGGCACCGACGACCTCGCCCGGCTGGCCCGCGCGTTCAACGAGATGGCCGCCGGCATGCAGCAGCACATCGAGCAGCTGGAGGAGCTGTCCCGGTTGCAGCGCCGGTTCGTCTCCGACGTCTCCCACGAGCTGCGGACGCCGCTGACGACGATCCGGATGGCCGGGGAGGTCCTGCACGACGCCAGGGAGGGTTTCGACCCGGCCTCGGCGCGGTCGGCCGAGCTCCTGCTGACCCAGCTCGAACGGTTCGACACGCTGCTCTCGGACCTGCTGGAGATCTCCCGGTTCGACGCCGGGGCCGCTGCGCTGGAACCGGACCCGCAGGACGTGCGGGCCCTGGTGCACCGCGTGGTGGAGTTCACCGCCACCCTCGCCGAGCGCCGGGGGTCGCAGGTCCACGTCGCCGAACCCTCCGGCCCGTGCACGGCCGAGGTGGACGCGCGGCGCATCGAGCGGGTGCTGCGCAACCTCGTCGGCAACGCGATCGAGCACGGTGAGGCCCGCCCCATCGAGATCACCGTCGCGTGCGACGAGCACGCCGTCGCGGTGGGGGTGCGCGACCACGGGGTGGGGCTGGCCCCGCACCAGCTGCCGCGCGTCTTCGACCGGTTCTGGCGGGCCGACCCGGCCCGCGCCCGCACGACCGGCGGCAGCGGGCTGGGGCTGGCGATCGCGCTGGAGGACACCCGGTTGCACGGCGGGTGGCTGGAGGTGTGGGGCCGCCCGGGGCAGGGCTGCCACTTCGTGCTGACGGTGCCCCGCACGGCGGGGCGGACCCTGCGCGCCTCGCCCCTGCCCGTCGTCCCGCTGGGGTGGCGCGAACCGGTGGCCGCCCTGTCGGCCGCGCCGTTCCGGGAGCAGCCGTGAGCGACGAGCGGCGCGGCGGGGCCTCGGCCGGGGGAGGGTCGCGGAGGAGGCGGTGGGCCGCGCTGGGGCTGGTCGTCCTGCTCGCCGGGTGCGGGGGCGTCCCGCGCTCGGGCGACGTCGTCAGCGGGTCCCGCGTGGTCGACGACCCGCGGATCGGCCTGCTGCAGGTCATCCCCGACGGCCCCACCCGGGGGGCCGTGCCCATCGACGTCGTGCGGGGTTTCCTGCTGGCGGCCGCGTCCTCGCAGGACGACCACGCCGTGGCCCGCGAGTTCCTGACCTCGGCGGCCGCGCAGACGTGGCGGGCGGACGCCTCGACGACCGTCGTGGCCGCCGCCCCCGACCTGGCCCTGGTCAGGCAGAACGCCACCGAGGCCGTCGTCGCCGTGAGCGCCACGACGACGGCGGTCATCGACGCCGCGGGCCACTACGTCGAGCAGCCCCCGGGCACGACGACGTCGCGGCAGTTGCGGCTGGCCCTGCAGGACGGGCAGTGGCGGGTGGTCGACCCCGGGGACGGCACCACGATCACGAGCCTGGACGCCTCGCGGACCCTGCGCCCCTTCCCCGTCTACTTCGTGACGGGGGGTCCCGACCCCCAGCTGGTCGGGGACGTGCGCTGGTTCGGCTACGACGACCGGTCGACGGCGACGCGCATCGTCCGCGCCCTGCTCGAGGGCGCCTCGCCGTGGCTGGCGCCGGGGGTCGTCTCCGGGGCCCCGCGCGGCACGCAGCTGCGGGTCGGCACGGTGCCGGTGGCCTCGGGCACCGCGACGGTGGACCTGTCCGACGCCGCCAAGGAGGCCGACCCGGAGCAGCGTCGGCTGCTGCTGGCCCAGCTGCGGGCCAGCCTGACGAGCCTGCCGGGGGTCGCGGACGTGACCGTCACCGTCGACGGGGCGGAGTTCTCCCGGGCCGACGCCCAGGGTGCCGCGTCCGGTGCGGGGGACGCCGACCTGCCCCGCGCGACGCTGCCCGGCGACAGCCGCCTCGTCGTCCTGGGCCCGCAGGGGCTCTCGCGCTGGGACCGCCGCCAGGTGCAGCCCGTGGCGGGGACGGGCCCGGGGCTGGAGAGCACCGGCCCGGCGAGCCGGCCGGCCGCCGCCCCCGACGCCGACGCGTACGCGGTGCTCACCGACGAGGGGCGGGTCGTGCGGGTGCAGGCGCCGGGAGGGCCGCTGCAGACGGCGGTCAGCGGCCGGGGACCGCTCGTGGGCCCGTCGATCGACCGCTTCGGCTGGGTGTGGACCGCGCCGACCGCCGCCGGGCAGTCACCCGTCGTGGTGCCCGTCGCCGCCCCCGAGACCCCGGCCTCGACCGTGAGCGCCCCCGCCGACGGGCTCGGGGGGCAGCTGGTGGACGCGCGGGTCTCCCGCGACGGTGCCCGGCTGCTCGTGGTGGTCCGCGACGCCGCGGGCGCGGTGCACGTGCGGGTCCACGGCATCGTCCGCGACGTCAACGGCAAGCCCCTGCGGCTGGGGCCGGCCACCGCCGACCTGGCGCCGGGCGCCGGGGACGTCCTGGACGCCGCGTGGCTGGTGGACGACCAGTTCGTCCTGCTCGCGCGCGACGGCGCGGGGCAGACCTTCCCGGTCCTGGCCGAGGTGTCCGGGGGCAGTTCGCGGTTGCCGCCGGTCGCCGGGGGCGTCTCGGTGGCGGGCGGCTGGACCGACCGCGACGTCGTCGTCGGCACCGCCGACGGCAAGCTGCTGGTCCGCAGCGGGGCCGACTGGATCGCCGTGGCGGACGGGCGGGACCCGGCCTACCCGGGCTGAACGGCCAGGAGGGTGCCGGGGGCGGCGGTGCTGTCGCGCACGACGAGGCGCGGGCTCACCGGCCCCGGTTCGACGACGCGGTCGTGCAACCGGCCCAGCAGGACCTGCACGCAGCGGCGGCCGATCTCGGCGAAGTCCTGGTGCACCGTCGTGAGCGGGGGGGCGTAGAAGGAGGCGTCGGGCACGTCGTCGTAGCCGACGACCGAGACGTCGCCGGGCACGCGCAGCCCGCGGGCCGCCAGGGCGCTCAGCACGCCGAGGGCCATGTGGTCGTTGGCCACGAACAGCGCCGTCACGGAGTCCAGCGGCAGCTCGCCGACGGCCGCGTACCCCGAGGCCGCCGACCAGTCCCCGCGCACGGGGCGCGGGACGAACCGCAGGCGTTCGACCAGCGCGGTCCGCCACCCCGTGGAGCGGGCCCGGGACTCGGCCCAGTCCCCGGGGCCGGCGACGTGGTGGACGGTGGCGTGGCCGAGGTCGAGGAGGTGGTCGGTCGCCGCGCGGGCGGCGGCGACCTCGGCCCAGTAGGCGTCGGCGGCCCCGGCCCCGTCCAGGCCGGGGGCCAGGACGTAGGGGAAGGCGATGTCGGCCTCGCGCAGCGCGTCCTGCGAGGCGTCCTGGGGGACGACGGCGATGGCGCCGTCGACGTACTGGGCGCGCAGCTCCTCCAGCGCCCGCTGGATGCTGGCGGCCTCGAGGTCGGAGAGCACGACGAGGGAGACGGCGTAGCCGGCGTCGCGGCAGGCCTGCTGGATCCCGGACAGGGTCACCGCCGCGCCGTACAGGGAGGCGTCGGCGGCGATGACCCCGATGCGGTGCGAACGGCGGGTGACGAGGGTGCGGGCGGCGACGTTGGGGCGGTAGCCCAGCTCGGCGATGGCGGCCTCGACCCGCTCGCGGGTGCGCCGCGCCACCGACGGGCTGCCGCGCACGACGCGCGAGACGGTCTGCTGCGAGACGCCGGCGAGCAGGGCGACGTCGGCCAGGACGGGGACGCGCACGTCACCGGGTCGTTCGGTGGCCGGGGGGTGCTCGTCCGCGGACATGCGTCATCCCACCTTCTGCAGGACCGGTCCTCACCGCTGAGGGACCGGGGAACGGGGTTGGGCGAGGGAAGGGGCACGTCGACCTCGCGGGAGCAGAGTAGCCCAGCGCGCGGCCGCCGGGGCCTGGAGCACACCCACCTGCGGGACACCTGCGTGCATCCGGGTGACTGGCTTGACGCCTCAGAATGGCAACGTTAACAATGGCCTGACCAACCAACCGACCTGCCGGTGGCTGTCGGGACGAGGAAGCTCGGTCCACACGGCACGTCAGCGCCACCACGGCGCGTCCACCAGCTCCCACTGCGCCCGAACGCCGTGGGGTTCACGAGGTACAGAGGAGTCCCGCCGTGATGAAACGCCGCAGTGCCCTTGCCGTCTTCGGTGCCGGCCTGGCCCTGACCCTCGCCGCGTGCGGCGGGGGCGGTGCCGGTTCCGGAACCGGTGCCAGCGCCGGCAGCAGCGAATCGGCCAAGCCCGCGGACATCACGGTCGGCGTCGCGATGCCGACCAAGACGTCCGAGCGCTGGATCGCCGACGGGAACAACGTCAAGGCCGGGCTGGAGAAGGCCGGCTACAAGGTCGACCTGCAGTACGCGAACGACGACATCCCCACCCAGTCGCAGCAGATCGACCAGATGATCACCAAGGGCGACAAGCTCCTGATCATCGCCGCCATCGACGGCACGGCCCTGACCAGCCAGCTGTCCGCCGCCGCGTCCGCCGGCGTGAAGGTCATCTCCTACGACCGCCTCATCCGCGGTTCCAAGGACGTCGACTTCTACGTCTCGTTCGACAACTACAAGGTCGGTGTGCAGCAGGGCACCTCGCTGCTGACCGGGCTCGGGCTGAAGAACGCCGACGGTTCCGAGGGCACCGCGGCCGGCCCCTTCAACGTCGAGCTGTTCGCCGGTTCGCTGGACGACAACAACGCGAAGTTCTTCTGGGACGGCGCCTACGACACCATCAAGCCGTACATCGACTCCGGCAAGATCGTCGTGAAGTCCGGCCAGACCACGATCGACAAGGCCGCCACCCTGCGCTGGGACCAGGAGACCGCCCAGAAGCGCATGGAGAACCTGCTCACCTCGACCTACAACAGCGGTGCGAAGGTCGACGGCGTGCTGTCCCCCTACGACGGCATCTCCCGCGGCATCATCACCGCCCTGCAGAACGCCGGCTACGGCGGCTCGGGCACCAAGATGCCCGTCATCACCGGTCAGGACGCCGAGATCGCCTCCGTCAAGCTCATCAACGACGGTGTGCAGTACTCGACGATCTTCAAGGACACCCGCAAGCTCGCCGACGAGGTCGTCACCGCGGCCTCGGCGATCGTCGAGGGCAAGGAGCCCGAGGCGAACGACACCAAGTCGTACAACAACGGCGTCAAGGTCGTCCCCTCGTACCTCCTGGAGTCCCAGGTCGTGACGAAGGACAACGTCAAGAGCGCCCTCGTCGACACCGGGTACTACACCCAGGCCAAGGTCGACGCCGGCAAGTGACCCAGCCCGCGGACCCCGCCCCGGAGAACTCCGGGGCGGGGCGCCGTGGCGTCAAGACTCCCCACCCAGAACGAGGGACGACGGTTCACCGATGACCGAGAACACCCACCCCACGCATCCCGGGACCGGCGCGGCCGGGAACATCCTGGAGATGCGTTCCATCACCAAGACCTTCCCCGGGGTCAAGGCGCTCTCCGAGGTGTCGCTGTCGGTGCGCCGCGGTGAGGTCCACGCGATCTGCGGTGAGAACGGCGCCGGCAAGTCGACCCTCATGAAGGTCCTGTCCGGGGTGTACCCCCACGGGACCTACGAGGGGGAGATCCACTTCGACGGCAAGCTGTCGACGTTCTCGGGGATCACCGACTCCGAGAAGGTCGGCATCGCGATCATCCACCAGGAGCTCGCCCTCGTCCCGTACCTGTCCGTCGCCGAGAACCTGTTCCTGGGCAACGAGATCAAGGGCCGCGGCGGTCTGATCGACTGGAACCGCACCAACGGCGAGGCCTCCAAGCTGCTGGCGCGCGTGGGTCTGTCGGAGAACCCGACGACCCCGATCGGCCAGCTCGGCGTCGGCAAGCAGCAGCTCGTCGAGATCGCCAAGGCGCTCAGCAAGGACGTGCGCCTGCTGATCCTCGACGAACCGACCGCGGCGCTGAACGACAACGACTCCGCGCACCTGCTGGACCTGCTGCGGCAGCTGCGCGAGGAGGGGATGACGAGCATCATCATCTCCCACAAGCTCAACGAGATCGAGGCCATCGCGGACTCGGTGACGATCATCCGCGACGGCCGGACGATCGAGACCCTCGACATGCGGGCCGACGCCGTCACCGAGGACCGCATCATCCGCGGCATGGTCGGCCGCGACCTGGACTCCCGCTACCCCGAGCGCACCTCGAACCCGGGCGAGGAGATCCTGCGGATCGAGGACTGGACCGTCGGGCACGCCTCTCAGGACCGCCTCGTCGTCGACCACGCGTCGCTGAACGTGCGCGCCGGTGAGGTCGTCGGGATCGCCGGGCTGATGGGCGCCGGCCGCACCGAACTCGCCATGAGCGTGTTCGGCCGCAGCTACGGCCGCTACCTCGGCGGGCAGTTGTACGTGCACGGCAAGCCCGTCCAGGCCCGCTCGGTCCGCGAGGCCATCAAGGTCGGTCTCGCCTACGCGACCGAGGACCGCAAGAGGTTCGGCCTGAACCTCATCGACGACATCAAGCGCAACGTCTCGGCCGCCGCCCTCGACAAGCTCGCGACCGGCGGTTTCGTCGACGCGAACGAGGAGATCAAGGTCGCCGAGGACAGCAAGCGGAGCATGAACATCAAGGCTCCCACCGTCAACGCGTTGACGGGCAAGCTGTCCGGCGGCAACCAGCAGAAGGTCGTCCTGTCGAAGTGGATCTACTCCGATCCCGAGGTCCTCATCCTCGACGAGCCGACCCGCGGCATCGACGTCGGCGCGAAGTACGAGATCTACACGATCATCAACCGGCTCGTCGCCGCCGGCAAGGCCGTCATCGTCATCTCCTCCGAACTGCCCGAACTCCTGGGCATCTGCGACCGCATCTACACGCTGTCGGCCGGACGCATCACCGGTGAGGTCCCGATCGAGCAGGCGTCGCAGGAGTCCCTCATGGTCCTCATGACCAAGGACCGCAGCCTGACGACCGAACCGAACCCGCACCCCACCACCACCCCCGCCGAAGAACTCACCCCTCAGGAGCGCACCGCATGAGCGGCAGCACGCTGACCAAGGACAAGCCGACGCCGGCGCCCCGCACCGGCAGCGCGAACCCCTTCGTCGCCATGACCCAGAACCTGCGCGAGAGCGGCATCTACATCGCGTTCGTCGTCGTGGTGCTGCTGTTCGCGATCCTCACCGACGGGCTGTCGCTGAGCCCGACGAACATCACGAACATCGTCCTGCAGTACTCCTACGTGCTGGTCCTGGCGATCGGCATGCTGATCGTCATCGTCGCCGGGCACATCGACCTGTCGGTCGGGTCGGTCGTCGCGCTGACGGGGGCCGTGTCGGCCCAGCTCGTCATCGGCAACGGCCAGCCCTGGTACGTCGGCGCCCTGGCTGCCCTCGCGGTCGGGATCGTCATCGGGGTCTGGCAGGGGTTCTGGGTCGCCTTCGTCGGCATCCCCGCGTTCATCGTCACCCTGGCCGGCATGCTGCTGTTCCGCGGCCTGACGCTCTTCACGCTCGGCAACGTCTCCCTCTCGCCGTTCCCCGAGCAGTACGGCAAGGTCGCGACCGGGTTCCTCAACGGTCTCATCGGCGGCAACGGGTACGACGCCTTCACCCTGCTGATCGCCGCGCTGGCCGTCGTCGCCTTCGCCGTGCAGCAGGTCCGCACCCGCGTCGCCAAGGTCCGCTACCAGCAGGTCGTCGACGCGATGCCGCTGTTCGTCCTGAAGATCGTCGCCGTCGCCGCGGTCGTCATGGCCTTCGCCTGGCAGCTGGCGCACTCGCGCGGTCTGCCGATCGTCCTGATCATCCTGGCCGTCCTGATCCTGGCCTACTCCACGATCATGAAGTCCTCGGTGTTCGGCCGTCAGGTGTACGCCATCGGCGGGAACCTGGCCGCGGCCCAGCTGTCCGGTGTCAACGTGCGCCGGGTCAACTTCTGGATCTTCGTCAACATGGGCTTCCTGGCCGCCGTGGCCGGGGTCATCTTCTCCTCGCGCTCCAACGGTGCGCAGCCCAGCGCCGGCAACGGCTTCGAGCTGGACGCCATCGCCGCGGCCTTCATCGGCGGCGCGGCCGTCACCGGCGGTGTCGGCAAGATCCAGGGCGCCATGATCGGTGGTCTGCTCGTCGGCGTCATCTCCAACGGGATGCAGCTGCTCGGCGTCGACCAGTCCCTGCAGTCGGTCATCAAGGGCCTGGTCCTGCTGCTGGCCGTCGCGTTCGACGTCTTCAACAAGCGTCGCGCCGGGGTCCGCTGACCTCACCGCTGACCTCACCGCTGCCCGCAGGGCCCGTCCGGAGTTCTCCGGGCGGGCCCTTCGGCGTCCGGCCTGTGGACGGCGCCGACCGGCTGGCGGCCCCGTGCCGCAGGGTGGGTGCGTGCGTTCCCTGCCGGCCCCCTCGGTGGCGTCCCTGTGGGCCTCGGCCGCCGACCTGGTCTGGCCCGCGCACTGCGCCGGCTGCGGGCGGGCGGGCGTCGTGTGCTGCCGGGCCTGCGAGCGCGCCCTGCGCGCCGGGGCGCTCACGGCGCTGACCGACGGCACGCCCGTGCGCGGCTGCGCCCGGCACGCCGGACCCGCCCGCCAGGTCCTGCTGGCCGTCAAGGAACGCGGCCGCGCCGAGGCCCGCGGACCCCTGGCCGCGGCCCTGGCCCACGCCCTGGACGACCTCACCCCCACCGGGCGCGTCCGGCTCGTGCCCGTGCCCACGCGCGCCGCCAGCCGCCGCGCCCGCGGCGGCGACCTCGTCGCCGACCTGGCCGCCCGCACGGCCTCCCGCTCGCGCGCCCGCGGTCGTGACGCGGGGGTCGAGCGGTGCCTGCGCGTGGTGCGGCGCGTGCGCGACCAGACCGACCTGGACGCCGCGGGCCGGCGGGCCAACGTGGCCGGTGCCTTCGCCCTCGTCGGGCCGCCGCCGGTGGGCCCCGTCGTCGTCCTCGACGACGTCGTGACCACGACCGCGACCGCGGGCGAGGCCGTCCGCGCCCTGCGCGCCGCGGGCGTCCGGGTGAGCGGGGTGCTGACGGTGACGGTCGCGTGAGCCGGCGGGGGGAAACGACACGGTGGCTGTGCAGCCCGGGCGGCAGGGGTCTAGCGTTGGCCCATGGCAGCCAGGAACGGTGTCACGGCGGGTCCTTCCCCGGCGGTGTCCGAAGTCGGACCCGGTGCCCGGGGCGCCCGCCCGCGCCGTCCCTGCCCGCCTGCTCACCGCGGCCTCCCCGCGGGGGTGGCCAGCGGCACGAGGTGAGGGTCCGAGGCAGGTCGGCCCCACGTGCCGGCGCTGCCAGTCGAACGAGGGAGGCATCCCGTGGAAGTTGTGGTCACCGGACGGCACACCGACGTCAAGGAGAGGTTCCGGCGCCACGTCGAGGACAAGCTGGAGAAGGTCACCCAGCTCGCCCCGCGCGCCCAGCGCATCGACGTCGAGGTTTCCCACGAGAGCAACCGGCGGCAGGCCAGCAGTTCCGAACGCGTCGAGATCACGGTGCGGGACAAGGGGCCGGTGGTGCGTGCGGAAGCCTGCGCCGACGACCCCTACGCCGCCCTCGACCTCGCGACGACGAAGCTGTTCGAACGGTTGCGGCGCGCCCGCGACCGGCGCAAGGTCCACCACGGCCGGCACCGCCCCACGTCCGTCCACCAGGCGACCGCGGGCCTGTCCGACGAAGTCCTCACCGGCTCCTTCGACCCCGGACGCCCGCTGGCCGAGCAGGTCGAACCCGACCACGACGCCGTGCCCACCCCGGCCGTCATGGCCGGCTCCAAGCCCCCCACGGCCGAACCCCGCGACCCCTCGGCCGAGGACGCCTCGCCCGTCGTCATCCGGGAGAAGACCCACGACGCCACGCCCATGACCCTGGACCAGGCGCTGTACGAGATGGAGCTCGTGGGGCACGACTTCTACCTGTTCGTCGATGCCGCGAGCGGAACCCCGAGCGTCGTCTACCGCCGGCGTGGCTGGGACTACGGCGTCATCCACCTCGAGGTCAAGACCGACGCCCCCGCGACCGCCAACGGTCACCAGGTGAGCACCGACGCCGCCCTGACGGCCGTCCTGGGGGCGGGTGTCCACTGATCCGGCGCTGACCTGACACCGCTCTGAGGCCCTCCCGGGGTCACCGCACGGGCGCCACCTCCCGCTCAGGAGGTGGCGCCCGCTGCCGTCCGTGCCAAGATCGGTCGGACGCGCACCACGGCCCCAGGGAGCACTTCATGAGCGAGGCCATCCGGGTCGTCGTCGTCGACGACCACTCGCTGTTCCGACGCGGCCTGCAGATGGTCCTGTCGACCGAGGACGACATCGACGTCGTCGGCGAGGCCGGCGACGGCGCCGAGGCCGTGCAGCGCGTCGAGGAGCTGCTGCCCGACGTCGTCCTCATGGACGTCTGGATGCCGCACCGCTCCGGCATCGACGCGTGCGCCCAGATCAAGTCCGTCGCCCCGTCGACGAAGATCCTCATGCTGACCTCCTCGGAGGAGGAGGACGACCTGTTCGGGGCCGTCCGCGCCGGCGCCAACGGCTACCTGCTCAAGGACGTGCCCGCCGAGGAGGTCGCCGACGCGATCCGCCAGGTGATGACGGGCCAGTCGCTCATCACCCCGAAGATGGCCGGTCTGCTGCTCGGGGAGTTCAACGCCATGCGCCGGCGGGACGAGGAGCGCAACCTCGGCCTGCCCGGCACCCCGCGGCTGTCCCCCCGCGAGCTGGAGGTCCTGCGGCTGCTGGCCCGCGGCATGGCCAACCGCGAGATCGCCGGGACCCTGTCCATCAGCGAGAACACCGTCAAGAACCACGTCCGCAACATCCTCGAGAAGCTGCAGCTGCACTCGCGCATGGAGGCCGTCGTCTACGCCGTGCGGGAGAAGATCGTCGAGCTGTCGTGAGCGAGGAGCGGTGCGACGTGGCCTGGACCGGGAGAACGTGCCGACGGGGTCGCTGCGCGGGCCCGAGGGAAGGACGCGTCGACAGCGCCGCGACCGAGCGAACCGGGTCGTCCTGACCGTGGAAGAGATCTCCGCCCTCACCGCCCGCCGGGCCGCCCTGGCCGCGCAGGGCTTCAGCCGCCGCCGGCCCGCCACGGTCACCCGCGCGCACGTCGCGAAGGTCGTCGACCGCCTCGGCGTCGTCCAGATCGACAGCGTCAACGTGCTGTGCCGCAGCCACTACCTGCCCTTCTTCTCCCGGCTCGGGCCCTACGACACGGCCCTGGTCGACCGCGCCGCGCACCGCGCCCCGCGCGGTCTGGTCGAGTACTGGGCCCACGAGGCCAGCTACGTCGCGCCCACGACCCACCGGCTGCTGCGCTGGCGGATGGAGCGCGCCGCGCACGACGCGTGGGGCAGCGTCCGCGCCATCGCCGCCGACCGTCCCGACCTGCTCGAGGCCGTGGAGGAGTTCGTCGCCGCCACCGGGCCCGTCACCGCGCGCGAGCTCGAGGCGGCGCTGGCCCCGGACGCCCTGCGCCGCAAGGACCACTGGGGCTGGAACTGGTCGGACGTCAAGACGGCCTGCGAGCACCTCTTCTTCGCCGGGCGGTTGTCCGCCGCCGGCCGCACCCCGCAGTTCGAGCGCCGCTACGACCTCACCGAGCGCGTCCTGCCGGCCGGCGTCCGGGACCTGCCCGTGCCGTCCGCCGACGACGCCGTCCGCGAGCTCGTCCGCATCGCCGCCCGCGCCACGGGCGTCGCGACCGGGGCCAGCCTGCGGGACTACTTCCGGCTCAAGCCCGAACCGGCCCGGCGCGCCCTGGCCGAGCTCGTCGAGGCCGGCGAGCTCGAACCCGTCCGCGTCCGCGGGTGGGCCCCCCACCGGCCCGCCTACCGGTACCCCGGCACCCCGGCCCCGCGCGTGCGGGCCCGGGCGCTGCTCAGCCCCTTCGACCCGCTCGTGTGGCACCGCGACCGGACCGAGGAGGTGTTCGGGGTCACCGTGCGCCTGGAGTTCTACGTGCCGCGCGAGAAGCGGGTCCACGGCTACTACGTCACCCCGTTCCTGCTCGGGGAGGCCATCGTCGCCCGGGTCGACCTCAAGTCCGACCGCGACGCCCGCGTCCTGCGCGTGGAGTCGGCCTGGGCCGAACCGGGCGCCCCCGCGGGCACGGCCGAGCAACTGGCCGCCGAGCTGCGCACCACGGCCGGCTGGCTGGGCCTGGACGACGTGGTCGTCGCCCCCCGGGGCGACCTCGCCGCGCAGCTGACGGCGGCCGTCGCCCGAACGGACGACTGATCCTCAACACCACCCGCGCGACGACCGAAGCACACGGGGTGGACGTCGCCGCACTCTCGCCCGACCAGGTCGGGCACGCCAGCCGCCTGCTCGACCACGTCCTGACCGAGCTGAGCGGGGGCACCACCGAGCGCGACGTGCTGGCCGGCGCGGCCGCCCTGGTCGCCGACCTCGTCGACGCCGACGTCGTCGCCGTCTGCGAGGGCGCCCACGTCCACGGCGGGGTCGGCCTGGGCCAGCGGTTCCTGCCCGAACGCGGCCTCGCGCGCGTCGTGCGCGACGGGGGCGGTTCCTTCGCCGTGCCCGGCCTCGGCCGCGTCCGCACCAGCGTCGTCGAGGTCCCCGGCCTCGCCGGCGTCCACGTCGTCGTCGGCCGCGCTGAGGACAGCCAGGCCCCCGAGGGCACCCTCGACCTCGTCCGGCTCGTCGCCCGTGCGCTGGGGCTCGTCGTCCTGGGCCGGCACGGGCGCGAGCGCGAGCGCTGGCACCGTCAGCAGGGCGCCCGCGGCGCCGCCGAGCGCACCCGGCTCCAGCAGGCCCTGCGCCAGCGCGAGCAGGTCCTCACGACGTCCGTGCGGTTCCAGCGCGCCGTCTCCAGCCGCCGCCCGCTGCCCGAGCTGCTCGTCCAGATCGCCGCCAGCTCCTCCGAGCTCATGGACCACCGCGCCGTCTCGCTCGTCCTGGCCGACCCGCGCTCGCAGATGCGGATGCGCGTCGTCGCCGCCGTCGGCGAGCCCACCCTCGACCCCGGCCTCGTGCTCGACGCCGCCAACAGCCTCGGCGGCTTCGGCGTCGCCGTCGGCGACGGGACCACCCCGGCCGCGGCCGCCGTGCACATCAACGGCCGCAGCGTCGGCGCCCTCGTCCTGGACACCTCCGGCAGCGGTGCCCTCGACCCGGTCGGGGCGACCGTCCTGCGCGCCTTCGCCGAGCACGCCAGCATGGCCCTCAGCCACGCCGACACGGTCCGCGCCGTCGAGGCGGCCAGCACCGACGGGCTGACGAACCTGCCCAACCGCGCCACGCTCCTGCGCCAGCTCGAGGTCGCGCTGCGCGTCACCGAGACCGACGGCCTGGGCACCGCCGTGCTGTTCGTCGACCTGAACGGCTTCAAGCAGGTCAACGACACCCACGGCCACGCCGCCGGCGACGAGGTCCTGGCCCGCGTCGCCCGCCGCCTGCGGCGCTGCCTGCGCGGCGACGACGTCGCCGCGCGCCTCGGCGGCGACGAGTTCGCCCTCCTCGTGCGCGACCTCGAACCCGAGCGCGCCGCCCAGCGCATCGCCGCCCGCGTCCAGGCCGACGTCGCCCAGCCCTTCGAGACCCACGGCACGACCGTGCGGGTGGGCGCCAGCATCGGCATCGCCATCGCCGCCGACGGCGTGGGCGCCGCCGAGCTGCTGCGCCGCGCCGACAGCGCCATGTACATGGCCAAGGCCGAGTCCCACGCCGCCGGGCCCGGTGTCGCCGCCGGCGCCGTCCCCGGCGGGGTCGTCGTCTTCGAGGCCGACATGCACGACGCCGACCAGCTGCGCCGCCAGCTCGAGCACGACCTGCGCCGGGCGGTGGGCGAGGACGAGTTCGAGCTCGCCTACCAGCCGATCGTGCGCCTCGCCGACGGGGCGGTCGTCGGCGCGGAGGCCCTCCTGCGCTGGCGCCACCGCACCCGCGGCCTGCTCGAACCCGGCGCCTTCCTGGCCGGCGCCGAACGCTCCCCGGCCGTGGAGGACCTGTGGCGCTGGGTCCTGCGCACCGCCTGCGCGCAGGCCGCGGCGTGGCGCGAGCAGGTCCCCGACCTGTCCGTCACGGTCAACCTGTCCGCCGCCCACGTCATGACGCGAGGTGCCGCCGACGACGTGCGCGCGGCCCTGTCCGCGGCGGGTCTGGACCCCGCCGCCCTCGTCCTGGACGTCCCCGCCGACCTGCTCGGCGAGGACCCGGACCTGCTCGCGGCCCGGCTGAAGAAGCTGCGCGGGACCGGCGCCCGGATCCTGCTCGACGACTTCGCGACGCTCGACCCCGGTCAGGGCGGCGTCCTCGTCAACCACTCCCTGGCCCCGCTGCGCCAGCTGCCCGTCGACGGCGTCAAGCTCGACCGGACGCTCATCGCCGAGATCGACGGTCCCGAGGGCGCCGACGCGCTCGCAGCCGTCCGCGTCCTGTGCGAGCTGGGAGCCGCCCTGGACCTCGGTGTCGTCGCCGAGGGCGTCGAACGCACCGAGCAGGTCGTGCTGCTCACCGAGGCCGGGTGCGCCGTCGCCCAGGGCGTCCTGCTGGGCGCACCGCGCTCGGTCGCGGAGCTGGGCTCCGAGCTGGCCGCCGGCGAGCTCGGACCGGTCGAGCCGCTGGCCGCGGCCCCGGCGCTCGCCGACCTCGCCGAGCTCACCGAGCTGGGGGACTTCGCCGACGAGCCGTCCGCGCCGGCCGGGGGAGCCGTCCCGCCGGGTCCGGCCGAGCTGTTCGCCCGCGAGTTCGGGTCGGTCGGGGTGCCCGCCCAGGGCACGGTCGTCGTGCCCTCGCGGCGCAGGTCCGAGGGGCCGGTGCCCGTCCCGATCAGCGGCGTCCGTCCGGACGACCTGCGCCGCATGCTCGACCGGTCGCGCTGAGCCACAGCTGCCCTCCGCACAGTCACCATCACGTCTCGGGCCCGGGATTGCGCCGCTAGAGTGATGTCGTGCCAGCGATCGTCGAAAAGGTCCTCCGCGCCGGCGAGGGCCGCGTCGTCAAGCGTCTGCACCGCATCGCGGAGCAGGTCAACGCCCTCGAACCCGACTTCGAGGGGATGAGCGACGCGGAGCTGCGGGGCGAGACCGACCGCTTCAAGGAGCGCCTCGCCGGCGGCGAGACGCTCGACGACCTGCTGCCCGAGGCGTTCGCCGTCGTCCGCGAAGCGGCCCGGCGCACCCTGGGCCAGCGGCACTTCGACGTCCAGCTCATGGGTGGCGCCGCCCTGCACCAGGGCAACATCGCCGAGATGCGCACCGGTGAGGGCAAGACCCTCGTCGCGACCCTGCCGGCGTACCTCAACGCCCTCACGGGCAAGGGCGTGCACGTCATCACCGTCAACGACTTCCTCGCCGAGTACCAGTCCGACCTCATGGGCCGCGTCTTCCGCTTCCTCGGCGTGTCCAGCGCCTGCATCCTGTCCCGGATGCGCCCCGAGGAGCGGCGCGAGGCGTACGCGGCCGACATCACCTACGGCACCAACAACGAGTTCGGCTTCGACTACCTGCGCGACAACATGGCGTGGAGCGTCTCGGAGATGGTCCAGCGCGGCCACCACTTCGCGATCATCGACGAGGTCGACTCGATCCTCATCGACGAGGCCCGCACGCCGCTGATCATCTCCGGCCCCTCCGACGCGCCGACCAAGTGGTACACCGAGTTCGCCAAGATCGTCCGCCGCCTCAAGGTCGACGTCGACTACGAGGTCGACGAGAAGAAGCGCACCATCGGCATCCTCGAGGCCGGCATCGAGAAGGTCGAGGACCTGCTCGGCATCGACAACCTCTACGAGAGCGTGAACACCCCGCTCATCGGGTTCCTCAACAACGCCGTGAAGGCCAAGGAGCTGTTCAAGCGCGACAAGGACTACGTCGTGTCGCCCAACGACGAGGTCCTCATCGTCGACGAGCACACCGGCCGCATCCTCGCCGGCCGGCGCTACAACGAGGGCATGCACCAGGCCATCGAGGCCAAGGAGGGCGTGCCGATCCAGAACGAGAACCAGACCCTCGCGACGATCACGCTGCAGAACTTCTTCCGCATGTACGACAAGCTCGGCGGGATGACCGGGACGGCCATGACCGAGGCCGCCGAGTTCCACCAGACGTACAAGCTGGGCGTCGTCCCGATCCCGACGAACCGCCCCGCCGTGCGCATCGACCAGCCCGACCTCGTCTACAAGAACGAGCAGGCCAAGTTCGCCGCCGTGGTCGAGGACATCGCCGAGCACCACGCCACCGGCCAGCCGGTGCTGGTCGGCACCACCAGCGTCGAGAAGAGCGAGTACCTCTCCAACCTGCTCACCAAGGCCGGCGTCGAGCACACCGTCCTGAACGCCAAGCACCACGAGCACGAGGCGTCCATCGTCGCGCAGGCCGGTCGCAAGGGCGCCGTCACCGTCGCCACGAACATGGCCGGCCGCGGCACCGACATCATGCTCGGCGGCAACGCGGAGTTCCTCGCCGTCGCCGCCATGAAGGACAAGGGCCTGGACCCCGACGAGGCGCCCGAGGCGTACGAGGCCGCCTGGCCCGAGGTCCTCGAGCAGGCCAACGCCTCCGTCAAGGCCGAGCACGACGAGGTCCGCGACCTCGGCGGGCTGTACGTCCTGGGCACCGAGCGGCACGAGTCGCGCCGCATCGACAACCAGCTGCGCGGTCGCTCCGGCCGCCAGGGCGACCCGGGGGAGTCCCGGTTCTACCTGTCGCTGACCGACGACCTCATGCGCCTGTTCAACGCCGCCCTGGTGGAGAGCTTCCTCACCCGCACGGGCATCCCCGAGGACGTCCCCATCGAGTCCAAGATGGTCTCGCGCGCCATCCAGAGCGCCCAGGGCCAGGTCGAGGGCCGCAACTTCGAGATCCGCAAGAACGTCCTGAAGTACGACGACGTCCTCAACCGCCAGCGCGCGGTCATCTACGACGAGCGCCGCAAGGTGCTCGAGGGCGAGGACCTGCACGTCCAGATCCGGCACTTCATCGACGACGTCGTGACGGCGTACGTCACCGAGGCCACGGCCCGCGGCTTCGGCGAGGACTGGGACCTCGAGGAGCTGTTCACGGCCCTGCGCAGCCTCTACCCGGTCTCGATCACCCCGGACGAGGTCGTCGAGGCCGCCGGCGGCCGCGGCAACCTCACCGTCGAGCGCCTGCTCGAGGAACTGCGCGGCGACGCGCAGGCCTGCTACGACGCCCGTGAGGCCGAGCTGGGCGAGAGCGTCGTGCGCGACCTCGAACGCCGCGTCGTCCTGTCGGTCCTGGACCGCAAGTGGCGCGAGCACCTCTACGAGATGGACTACCTGCAAGAAGGCATCGGCCTGCGGGCCATGGCCCAGCGCGACCCGCTCGTGGAGTACCAGCGCGAGGGCTACCAGCTGTTCGGCGCCATGACCGACGCGATCAAGGAGGAGTCGGTCGGGTACCTCTTCTCCCTGCAGGTCCAGCCCGCGGCCCAGGCCGGTGTGGCCGGGGCGACACCGGGCTTCGGGGCCCCGCCGGTCCGTCAGCAGCTGCAGTACACGGCCCCGACCGCCGAGGGCGACGTCGAGGTCCACGCGGGTGACGCGTCGGCGACCGAGGCCGCCACGGGCAACCGCGCCCAGCGTCGCGCCGCCGAACGCACCCAGCGCGAGGACTGACTCTTCGGCTGCGCAGGGGTCGGGCCTCCGGGTCCGTCCCCTGCGGGCCACCGCACGACGAACGCCCCGGTCGGCGCCTGTCTCACCAGGCCCTGTCGGGGCGTTCGTCGTGCGGCGACCCGCAGGGCACGGACGGCCCTCATCCCTGCTCCACTCGTCGGCGACCCGCAGAGCACGGACGGCCCCCCTCCCTGCTGCGCAGGGGCTCACCCCAGTTCGAGGGCGGTGACGCGCCAGCGCTCCCCGGAGCGGTCGGTGCAGCGCTCGACGCGCAGCGCCGCCGCCCGCACCCGGTCGGTGTCCCGAAGCACCGCGCCGATCTCCGCGATCCCCTCGCCGGGGAACGACACCCGCAACGTGCCGACCTGCGCGGCCCGCGCGCCCGGGCCGGAGCGGCTGCGCAAGCGCGCCTGCAGCGCCGCTCGTCGCTGGACGCCCGCGTAGATGTCGGCGCTGGACCAGCGCAGCAGCTGCTGGGGCGGGCGGTGACCGGTGAGGACCTCCAGGAGGGTGACGAGGTAGCGGCGCGTCCACCCGCTCACCTCCGGCAGCTCGGCCGGCGGCAGCAGCCGCTGGTCGCGCAGGCCCAGGTCGAGGACCCCCTGGTCGGGGCTCAGGTGGGTGAGCACGGGACCTTCGGGACCGAAGACGTCCTCGTCGTCGAGGTAGACGGGCAGGCGGGCGGCGGGGCTGGACACGTGCGGTTCTCCTGGATCGGGTGGCGGTGGGACGAGGTGCGTCAGGGCAGGTGCAGGACGGCGCCGGGGCGGAGCAGGTCGGGGTCGTCACCGACGACGGCGGCGTTGGCGGCGTAGATCCGCTCCTGCTCGGTCAGCACGCGGGCGGGTGGGGCTCCGGGCCCGCACCGGCGCTCGGCGATGGACCACAGGCTCTCGCCGCGTCGGACGACGTGGTCCTGCGGACCCTGCGGCGAGGGCGGCGCGCTGGCGCTCCACCCCGGTTCGACGGGCGCGCTCGCGGCCGGTGCGGCGGTGGCCCAGCCCAGCTCCGGCAGCCCGGTGGCCGCGCCCCGTTCGGCGGCGTTGGCCGACAGGGCCGCCGAGCCGAGCAGCAGCCCGACGACGAGCGCGACGACGCGTCGGACCACGACCGGGACTCCCGGCGTGAGGCGCACGTCGCGCCGCGGCGAGCGCCGGACCCGCAGCTCGTCGACGAACGCCACGACGACCGCGAGGGTGAGCCAGCCGAGGACGAGGACCGCTGCGACGGCGCACACGGCGACCACCACGTCCGCCGGGTCGGAGGAGGTGAACCCGAGCGCGTTCATCCACGATCGGATGCTCACTGTTGGACCTCCTGGAGTGGTTCTGATGTCGTTTGGTGTTGTTTGACGGCGCATGTCTATCCAGCGGCTGTGCGTGAGACCAGCTTGTGGGGGATCTTGCGCCCGTTCGGAGGGCATCGACTGACGCACGGTCAGCGCGCGTGACCCCTAGCGTGGGAACGTGCGCTGGGACGACCTGTTCGATGACCTGGAGGCCCAGGTCGACCACGACCACCGCCTGGACGTCGCGGCGGAGGTCGCCGACCGGGTGCGTCGGGAACAGGCGACGGTCCCCCTCGCGGACCGGGTGCGCGCGGCGCAGGGTGCGGTGTCGTTCGCCCTGCGCGACGGGTCGACGGCCGCGGGGCGGGTCCGCTCAGCCGGTCCCGGCTGGTTCCTGCTCGAGGAGGAGGGCACGCGGCAGGTGCTCGTGCGTGAGGACGCCGTCGTCAGCGCGCGCGGGGTGCCCGCGCGCAGCGCGGCGCCCCTGGGGGTGGTCGGGTCGCGCCGGACGTTCCTGATGGCCGTGCGTGCCCTGACCGGGGAACGGGTGCGGGTGCGCACCTCCACGGGCGTCGTGACGGGTGCGATCACCCGGGTCGGGGCCGACCACTTCGACGTCGAGGTCGATCAGGAGGTGCTGGTGCTGCCCTTCGGGGCGGTCCTGACGGTCCGCGGACCCGCCTGAACCCCGGTCTCAGCCGCGGGGGTCGTCCTCGCCGGCGTGCACGATCTCCCGGGTCTGGGCGTACATGCGCTGGATGTAGTCCTCCAGCTCGGAGTCCTCCACGCGCCACTGCCCCCGGCCGCCCACCTTGATGGCGCGCAGCTCACCCGTGCGGACCAGGGCGTAGGCCTGCGCCGCCGAGATCGACAGCGTCTCGGCGACGTCCGCGAGGGGGAGGAATCGGGGTGCCACGGTGGATCCTCCTGGCCTTCGGGGGTGGGGCGGGCCGCACGGGTCGAGGCTGGGCCCGACGGTGTCCGCATCCTGTCACGGCACCACCCGGTGGCGTCTGAGCCGATCGGGTGGGCTGTGGACAACCTCGCCCCCCGGGGCGCGACGACCTCCACCATGGTCGCTGGCCCGCGTCGCGGGACGCGGCCGGACGAGCGGGGGACGGGTGCGGACAGCGGTACGACCGGTGCACGGGCGGGACGTCGCGGGAGCGACCCCGGGGACGCGCCGGGTGAGCGCCCCGTCCTGGCGGGACCCGCGGCTGCTGCTCGGACTGCTGCTGATCCTCGTCAGCGTCGTCGTGGGGGCGAGCGTCGTGGGCCGGGCCCGCGACACCACCGGTGTCTGGGCGCTCGCGCACCCCGTCGGGGCCGGCGCGCCGATCACGCAGGCCGACCTGCGGGTGGTGCAGGTGCACCTCGACCCGTCGACGCTGTCGGGCTACGTGCCCGCGAGCACGGACCCGGTCGCTGGAACCGTGGCGCTGCGCGGCCTGGGCACCGGTGAGCTGCTGCCCGTCGGGTCGCTGGGCCGTGTCGGGGACCTGACCTCGCGACCGGTCACGATCCCCCTCGCCGGCAACGTCCCCCGGGGCGTGGTCGAGGCCGCGCTCGTCGACGTCTGGGTGGTCCCGTCGGCGACCTCCACGCCGACCTCGACCTCCATCTCGTCCTCGGCGTCGACGTCCTCCGAGGCCGGGGAACCGCGACGTCTGGTGGAGGCCGCGGAGGTCACCTCGGTCGTCGACGGCGGGGGAGCGCTGGCGTCCAGGAGCGGGGCCGACGTCCAGGTGCTGATCCCCGAGGGTGCCCTCCCCACCGTGCTGCGGGCGCTCTCCCAGGACGACGACCTGGTGCTCGTGCCCGTCCCGGGGGCGGGGGACCGCTCGTGACGCTGCCGGTCGCGGTCTCCGTCCCCGGGCCCGTCGAGTCCCGGCTCGTGGCGGCCTGGGAGCCGTTGCGCCGGGAGCTGGTCGTGGTCCGGCGGTGCGCCGACGTCGCGGACGTGCTCGCCGTGTGCGGTGCGGGGCTCGTGCGGGCCGTCGTGCTCGGCGCCGACCTGCCCGGCTGCGACAGCGACACGGTCGATGCCCTGAGGCGGGCCCGCGTCGGCGTGCTGGTGCTCCTGCCGGCCGGACCGGGCGGTGAGCAGCACGAACGGCGGTGGCGGGCGCTCGGGGTGACGCGTTTCGCCTCCGAGGAGCGGCCCCCCGTCGACCTCGCGCGCGAGGTGGCTCTGACGGTCGGCGACGAGGTGGAGGAGCCCGCGCAGGACCGTCCGGGAACTGCGGAGGCGCAGACCTGGCCGGGCACCGGACGGGTCGTGGCGGTGTGGGGCCCGCACGGCTCCACGGGGCGCACGACGCTGGCGACCAACCTCGCCGCCGAGCTCGCCGACACGGGACAGCGCGTCCTGCTCGTGGACGCCGACACCCGCGGCGCGTCCGTGGCCCAGCTGCTGGGCCTGCTCGACGAGGCGCCGTCCCTGCTCGCCGCCGTGCGTGCCGCGGCGGACGGGCGCCTCGACGCGGCCGCTCTGACCCGCCGCGCCACCCGTGTCGACGCGAACCTCTCGGTGCTGTCGGGGTCTGCGGACCCGTCGCGGTGGGGTGAGGTGCGGCCGGCTGCGCTGCGCCGGCTGCTGGAGCTCGCCGGTGCGGGGCACGACTGGACGGTCGTCGACCTGCCGGGCGGGTGCGACGACCTCGCCGCGGAGTCGGGACGGGACGCGCTGCTCGCGACCGTGCTCGAGGCCGCCGACCTCGTGGTGGTCGTGGGGTCCGCGGATCCCGTCGGTCTGCAACGGCTGGTGCGGGCCTGGGGACGACTGCCCGAACTGGCTCCGGACGCGGTCGTGCTGCCCGTGGTGAACCGCGTGCGGGTGAGCGCGGTCGGCTCGTCACCGGTCCGGCGCATCACCGCTCTGCTGCGTCGCAGCGCCGGCATCGAGGACGTGGTCACCGTCCCGCACGACGAGGTGGCGGACTCGGCCCTGCTCGCCGGGCGGACCCTCGTCGAGCACGCGGGGCGCAGCGTGCTGCGCAGGACTCTCCGGGACCTGGCGGCCCGCCTGGAGACCCTGGTCGACGCGCCCCTGCCCGCCGAGCACGGGGACCTGATCTCCGGATTTGACCCGCTGCTGGCCCGCAGTTAACGTAGTTGTCACACCCCAGCGGGGAGGAACGGACGGGAGACCGGCCGGTTCCCGCACGAGGGTGGATCACTCAGGAACATCTCGGAGCGAAGCGCTCAACCGCGCGCCGGTCCCGCCGATGAACACTGAGTGTCCTGACCGGGCCAAGGAGTTCGGTAAGCTGGATGAAGTCCGCAGACGAGAAGCCGTGAAAGCGGCGGACAGTCGTGCGTCCGGTTCTTGAGAACTCAACAGTGCGCTAGATAAATGTTGATGCCATAGCATTAACCCCCAATGGTCTTCACTCCTATGTGGGTGGGGATCGGGGATTCCTTTGGGATTGACCTTCACCTCTTTCACGCCAGTGGGGGGTGGAGTTTCGAGTCCAAGGGTCGACTATGAAGTGAATTGATCTAGGTTGCTTGGCTGCTTCGGTGGTCGGCGATCGAGGTTTTTCGACGGAGAGTTTGATCCTGGCTCAGGACGAACG